>NZ_JBCODG010000019.1:0-68325 GCF_040928965.1 Bacteroides sp. 2201st1_D9_2201SCRN_220225
GTTTCTACGAGGTCGCCGCCATTGTCTTTTTGTCCGAAAGGCTTTACCCGCCCCGTATCGCCATACCACCAGTGGGGGTAGGCGCCGTGAAAGCGGTCGGCGGTTTCGAGGAAAGAAACGATGCGTTCCATACGTGCCAGGCCTTCTTCACGGGTGACGTAGCCCCGGTGGATACCGGCAAGCACTGCCATGATGCCGAAACCGCTGCCGCCGGATGTCACTACGTTTTGGTCGTTTTCGGGATATACGCCGTCCATGTGGATGCGTTCGCGTGCCAGTCCGCTGTTGGGTTCGGCTCCGTCCCAGAAGTAATTGAAGGTCCGGTGTTGTACGGTGTCCAGCAGGGCGTCATCGCTCAATGCTCCGGATGCACCGTCGGATTTCTTTGTACCGCAGGCTCCTGCAAAGAACAACAGCAGGAGAAGCGGGATATATAGGTTTACTGATTTCATTCTGTTTTACGTGCAATGATTTATATACTGTTGGGAGAATTCTGTTTCCCTGTAAGGAAACGCCCGTTTCCTTAGGGAGAAACTCCCGTTTCCTTAGTGGGAAATTTCGGTTTCCCCTGAGGGAACTGCGCGTTTCCTTTGGCGAAACTGTCAGTATCCTCAGGCGAAACCGCGGGTTTACTTCAAGGTAATACGAGCCGTCCTGGCAGCCTGACTGCTTCCACCGATGAAAAGGTCGAAATCTCCAGGTTCGGTTACGTGGTTCAGGTCGTAATCATAGAAGCGTAGCAGCTCCGGAGTAATCTTGAAGGAAACGGTTTTGCTTTCGCCGGCGCGCAGGAAGACTTTTTCAAAGCCCTTCAATTCGCGCACGGGACGGGTGATGCTTCCTACAAGGTCGCGGATGTATAGCTGTACGACTTCGGCTCCGTCCCGTTTGCCGGTGTTGGTAACGGTGACTGCGGCGGTTATGGAACCGTCCTGTCCCATCGACGGGGTACTCAGAGCAATGTCACTGTACCGGAAAGTGGTGTAGGATAAGCCGTATCCAAAGGGATAAAGCGGCTCGTTGTCCACATCCAGGTAGTTGCTGCGGAACTTCTCGAACCATTTGCCTGCCTGTAGCGGGCGTCCGGTATTCTTGTGGTTGTAGAACAGAGGTATTTGCCCTACGTTCTTCGGGAAAGTCATCGTCAGCTTTCCGCTGGGGTTGACATCTCCGAACAATACGTCGCCGATGGCATAGGCGGCCTCGCTTCCGCCAAACCATACGTTCAGTATGGCGGGTACGTTTGCCTGCTCCCAGGTCAGCGTCAGCGGACGTCCGGTGAAGAGGGTGAGCACTACGGGCTTGCCCGTCTTCAGCAGGGCTTCCAACAGCGAGCGCTGCACGTCGGGCAGGTCGAGGTTGGTACGACTGGAGCTTTCGCCGCTCATTTCGGAAGATTCGCCGAGTGCGGCTATGATAACGTCTGCACCGGCGGCTGTTTTCAGGGCTTCGTCCAGCAGTTCCTTGTCCGTACGGTTGTCCCGGTTCAGGGAGCGGCCGAACATGGTGGCGCGTTCTTCGTAGGCGGCGTCGCCGATGAGGTTGCTGCCTTTGGCGTATGTGACGTTCACTTTGCCGGACATCATCTCTTTCAGTCCCTCATACAAGGAAGGATAGTCGTTGAGGCGGGCGGCTACGCTCCATGTGCCGGGCATATTGCTGCGTGTGTTGCCCAAGGGACCGATAACGGCTACGGTTCCTTCTTTTTTCAGCGGGAGCAGCGGCTGGGGCAGAGAGCCGGGATGTAGCCCGATGCTGTCGTTCTTCAGCAATACGAAGCTCTCGGCGGCAATGCGGCGTGCGGCGGCGCGGTGCTCTCTGGTGAAGATGTCGCGTGCGGGACGCTTCGGGTCGCAGTATTTGTAGGGATTGTCAAAGAGGCCCAGCTTGTACTTGGCTTCGAGGATGCGGCGGCAGGCCGTGTCGAGGGTCTTCATGCTTACCTTGCCCGACATGACGGACTTTTTGAGCGTGCCCACAAATCCTTCGCTCACCATATCCATATCTATCCCGGCATTGAGGGCACGGGCGGAAACTGCTTGCAGGTCGCCGATGCCATGTTCTGTCATCTCGGATATGCCGGTAAAGTCGGTCACTACAAAGCCGTTGAAGCCCCATTGCTTGCGGAGCACATCGGTCATCAGCCATTTGTTGGCTGTGGCAGGTACGCCGTCTATCTCGTTGAAGGACGCCATTACACTGCCCACACCTGCCTCTACGGCGGCCTCATAGGGGTACATATATTCGTTGAACATGCGGTTGCGGCTCATGTCTACCGTGTTGTAGTCACGGCCCGCTTCGCCTGCCCCGTAGAGGGCGAAGTGCTTGACGCAGGCAAGGATTTCATCGTTGCGCTTGAGCTGGTCGGAGAGGTTGGCTCCCTGATAACCGTATACCATCGCTTTGGCAATTGCTCCGCCAAGGAAAGGGTCTTCGCCACTGCCTTCGCTGACACGTCCCCAACGCGGGTCGCGGCTGATGTCCACCATCGGGCTGAATGTCCAGGAGATGCCGTCGGCACTGGCTTCGATGGCGGCAATACGTGCGGATTCCCGAATGGCTGCCATATCCCAGGTGCAGGAAAGCCCCAAAGGGATGGGGAAGATGGTTTCGTAACCGTGTATCACATCCATGCCGAAGAGCAGGGGAATGCCCAAACGGGAGTTTTCCACTGCCTGCTTTTGCACGTCGCGTATCTTGGCCACTCCTTTCAGGTTGAAAAGTCCGCCGACGAGCCCTTGCTCGATTTTCTTGGCTACGTCACTGCTTTTGGCTTGCCCGGTAGTGATTTCACCGGTAACGGGCAGGTTCAATTGCCCTATTTTCTCCTCTACGGTCATTCGCTTCATCAGGGCATCGATAAAGCGGTCCATGTCTTGAGGAGATTTCTGCGCTTGTATGGCAGCGGTGCCTATAAAGGCGGCTGCAAGTAGCAGACCGGTTCTTTTGAAAAACTTCTTCATAATATGTTTCTTTTAATATGTATTTTCTAATACGGTTCTTTACACATGTTTTTGCATATGCTTTTATAGATACTTTTTAAGCATGGATAATGCATATAGGTCTTTCTAAGTTAAAGCCGGAAAGGCTTTTATATATTACAGAAGATTAACATGCACCCTATAAAGGCAAAATCCTTGTGTATAAATTGTAGATAAAAAACTTTCAGCCTTAGGTGCATTATCATGCCGTATGGTACTAATCACTAACCACTAATTATCGTTAATAATCAGGATTCTGTTTCAGCACCCCGTTCGATTTGTCAATTTCTTCTTGGGGCAATGGCAGCAAGGCATTCTTGTCCTGATAGTTCTTTCCGGCAGCTTGAAGCACCTCTTTGGCAATGCCCCAGCGCACGAGGTCGTAGAAACGGTCGGGTTCCAATGCCAACTCAACGCGGCGTTCGTGGCGAATGGCATCACGCAGTGTGCTTTGGTCAGTGGACGTGACTTTGGGCAGTATGCTGCTGTCCGCACCGCGTGCATGGGCGCGGACCTGCTCCAGATAATCGATAGCCTCTCCCGGAATACCTTTCTCGTTGGCGGCTTCGGCAGCCATCAGCAATACGTCCGGGTAGCGGATAATGCGGATGTTTACCCAAAAACCGTCTTTGGTATATTTCTTACGCAGTTCGGGTTCGGTATACGCCTTTTTGTTGAAGTAAGCCCCCATAGCGGTGGATACGGGAGATTCACCGTAAGGCTTGTTGGTATTTTCCGGAGTGACAGGGTCGCTGATGCTCCGGCGGAAATAAAGCAGGGTGGCATCTTTGCGGGGGTCACCGGGCTCGAATGCCCCGCCTAACAGCGTAGTACCCATATGCCAGCCCCAACCGAGGTCCCAATCGCCTGCGCCGCGCACGCCTTGTACCTGGCAGAACTGACTTCCGATGACATCACTGTTTTTCAGGGCATCGGTCGATTCGCATTGCAGTTCGAACACGCTTTCGCCGCAGTTCTCGCCCTCAACGGTGAAGACTTTATCTACGGGTGTGTTCAGGTTGTAGAGGCCGGACTTGATGACTTCGGTGGAAGCGTCGTACATATTGTCCCAGTCGTTGCGCATCATGTAGGTACGGGCATGCAGTGAGCGGGCGGCTCCCCAGGTGATGCGTCCGGTATACTCGGAAGTCCATGTCAGCGGCAGGCATTTCTCGGCTTCGGTCAAGTCCTTGTCTATCTGTTCGTATATCTCGTTCACAGCAGCTTTGGGTACGTTGGCGTCGGATGCTTCTTCCACTTTGAACGTTACCAGCGGCACTTCTCCCCAGGCACGTACAAGGTTGAAGTAGCAGTAGGCGCGGAAGAACAGGGCTTCGCCTTTGGTACGTACATTCTCCAAATCATCCTTGTTTCCGCTGTTCTCCAGGTCGTCGAGGATTTCGTTGCACTGGTAGATGATTTTATAGTTCTGTCCCCAATAGGCACTGAGCGTACCGTTGGAGGCTGTATACTGGAAATCGTCCCACATGGCTGCCTGGTCGGCGCCGTCGCCGGCATCGCTGCCTTTTTCGGAGTCCTCGCTGCGTACCATGTGTATCATGAAGGCGGGTATTCCGGCAGTGATGTTATAGCTGCGCATCAGGTAATATACGTTGTACATCTTTCCGCCGATAAGGGCGTTGGGAGCATCGTCTTCGGTGAACTGCCCCAGCGGGTCGCGGTCGAGGAAGTCGTTGCAGGATGTCAGGGCAAAGGTGGTGAGTGTACCTGCTATCAGAGTTAGAATCTTATGTTTCAGTTTCATGATTATTATTTTTTGGTTCATCGCAGCAGACACCGGGTTGTGTGCTCTGCGGTGAATTGTTTTTAGAATGTCAGATTAAAGCCGAATGTATAAATGGCAGGCATCGGATAGCTGCCGTCGTCTACGCCGAAAGCAATGGCCGTACCGCCCAGTTCGGGAGTGTAACCGGTATTGTGTTTCCAGGTTTTCAGGTTCTGGATGTTGACGTAGAGCTTCAGGGCCTGCATACCGATTCTGGATATCAGGGTCTTGTCGAAGTTATATGCCAACTGTACGTTGCGGATGCGGAAAAAGCTGCCGTCTTCGATGTAGTACTCGGAATTCATATTGTTGATGGTATGCTTCGTGTTGAGCAAGGGTTGGGTATTGCTTGTGCCCGGTCCGTGCCAGCGGTCCATGCGTTGTTCCATGAAGTTGAACTGGCTCCAGTTGTAGTTGTCCCATGTACGGAATATCTGGTTACCGCCTTGTCCCATCATGTCGATGCCGAGCTCCCAGTTCTTATAGCTTACGCCAAGGGCGATGCCGTAAGTGACATTCGGGGTAGGGTCGCCTATCAGGGTACGGTCGGCAGTGGTGATTTCACCGTCACCGTTCACGTCCTTGAATTTCAGGTCGCCCGGAGTCACGGTGGCCAGGGTATTCTTGGGCGACCGGGCTATTTCTTCGTCCGTCTGGTACACGCCCTCTACCTTGTAACCGTAGAAGTAACCGATAGGATAGCCGGCCATTGTGTAACTCTGGCTCTTGTCGCCTGCGATAATCGAGTAACCCTCCTGTACAAGGCTCAATACCTTGTTCTTGATGGTAGTGAGGTTGAAGCCTGCGCTATAGCCCCAGTCGCCAATCCGGTCGCGCCAGTCGATGGCGAGTTCCACGCCTTTGTTCTCTATGGAACCGAGGTTGCCGATGCCCGGCACCGTGCCGGAGATGCCCGGAACTTCCGCCAGCAGGTCTTTGGTGGTTTTCTTGTAATATACACCCTCGAAGTGCAGGCGGTTGCGGAAGAAGTTGGCTTCTGCACCCGCTTCCCAGGCTTCCACCTTTTCCCAGCGGAGATGGGGATTGGGCAGGTAGGACAACTGGTAGCCCGGATAGATGGCGGACGGCTTGCCGAATACGGCGGAATAGGCATTGGTGAGCAACGGTTCGGCAGGATAGGCCTTGTCCAGATTCTGATTGCCGAGCGTACCCCACGAGCCTTTCAGCTTCAACATATCCAGCCAGGTGATGTCTTTCATGAACTCCTCTTCGGACATCAGCCAGCCTGCGCCGACGGAGTAGAAATTCTGCCACTGGTTTCCGGTGTAGGAGAATGCGGAAGAACCGTCGCGGCGGAACGAACCGTTGAACAGGTATCTGCCTTTATAGTTATAGAGCACACGTCCCAGCATGGATACGGTGCTGCGCTCCCATTGCTTGCTCTCGTTGGTGGCTGTTGCCGCATCGCCGATGCTGATGTACCACTTGTCGGGATTATCGGGGATAACCAGGCCTACGCCCTGCGTACGTTCTCCGCCCAGCATCTCCAGCTTGTTGTAATAGGTGGTGAAGCCGGCGGTGGCGGTCAGGCTGTGGTCGCCCCAGGTATTGGTGTAGGTCAGCAGGTAGTCGCTTTGTACTTTGGCTTCGGTTTCTTTGGACTGTTTCACGCCGGTCTTACCGTTGCCGAGGGTCACGACGTTGCCTTCCACGCTGCTGTCGAATACGTTGATAACAGGCGTGTAGGTGCGGCTGCTGTTGGAAGCATAGTCCATGGAGTACATTACTTTGAACTGGAAGTTCTTCAGGAAGTCCCATTGGCCGTATACATTGCCCGATGCGCGGTAGTTTTCTGCACGGGTGGTATTGGCTTTCAAGTCCACATCGACCATAGGGTTGTTCATCTGCGCTTTCTGGAAGCCGGGCAGGGTGGTGTACAAGCCGTATTCGGCATTGTATACGGGGGCTACCGGGGCTGCGCGGAGAGCTGTTGCCACACTTTTTGTATCGGCGGGCAGTATGCGTGCGCCGTTGAACTGGAAGCCTACTTTGAAGTTATCCGTAACTTTATAGTCGTTGCTTATGTTCAGTGTGACCTTGCTGTACTTCTCGTGCTTGATATTGCCTTGTTCGTAGGCATAACCGGCGCCGAGGTAGAAGCTGTGCCTGGCGGAAGCGCCCGTAATGCTGACATTGTTGTTGGTGATGAATCCGGTCTGGAAGATTTCATCCTGCCAGTCGGTATTGCCCGTCCACGGGGTGAAATCAAATTTGGGATTGCCTTCATTTCTCAACTGTTCGTTGTAGAGTTCCTTGAACCCGGCGGCGTCGACCATTGCAATCTTGTCCGTTACACGTTTGAAGCCGAACGAGCCGTTGATGTTGACACGCGTCTGTCCTTCTTTGGCTTTCTTGGTGGTGATGATGATGACACCGTTGGCGCCGCGCACGCCGAAGATGGCGAGGGACGACGGGTCTTTCAGGATTTCCATGGACTCGATGTCCTGCGGATTGAGGAAGTTGATATTGTCATTGAACAGGCCGTCTACTACATACAGCGGTTTGTAGCCGTTAATGGAGTTTGTACCGCGCACGCGTATTTCAGGGTCTGCTCCTGCCTTGCCGGAATTGATAACCTGTACGCCGGCTATCTTTCCCTGCAGGGCGGCTACCGGGTTGACTACGGGTTTGTTGGCAATCTCATCGCCTTTTATGTTGGTGATAGACCCGGTGAGGTCGCGTTTCTTGGCGCTGCCGTACCCGATGACGACCGTTTCGGCAAGCATCTGCGAATCGTCGTTCATCTGCACGTCGATAACACTCCGATTGCCTACTTTGACGGCTTGCTTTACCATGCCTACGTAGGAAAACTCCAGAGTGGCTTCGGGCGGCACTTGGATGGAATACTTTCCGTCAATGTCCGTAATGACACCGTTGGAAGTGCCTTGTTGCAGTACGGATGCTCCGATGAGCGGTTCGCCCGTAGCGTCGGTCACCGTACCGGTCACTGTCTTGTTTTGAGAGAAACCGGGAGTTGCCGTAAAGAGCAAACATGCTATCAGAAATAGATTTTTCAGCCAGAAGGCTTTCTCCATAGAATGTTTAGGTTTTTTCTTCATTGCATAAATTTTTAGTGGATAACTAACTTGATTGTCTCCTCTGAAACAATCGGAATGCAAAAAAGATTTGGGCGTTTTGTATATCTCCGGTTTTTAACATAATCCGGAAGATTTCTTCGGGCGCTTCGCAGTCCGTTCGATGATGAGGTTTGTCTCTTTGTCCTGTAATCGTAACCCGGCAATACAGTGGTGCCATGTTTTCAGTGCCTCTTCTCTTTCTCAACCAAAAGAGAACACTGAAAGAAAGAAGCAAGCCATGTCACCGAAAAGGTCACCGAAAAGGTGTCTGTTTTTTTCGTAGTGCCTTGGTATATGCAATAAAAAACCCACTAAAATTGCAGTTTTAGTGGGTTTTTGTCTATAAAAGACTGTATGTGTGTGCGGGTGATAGGACTCGAACCTACACGCCTCACGGCACCAGATCCTAAGTCTGGCGCGGCTGCCAATTACGCCACACCCGCAAGGGATTTTCCCGTTAAGCGGTGCAAAGATAAGAAGTTTTCTTGGTTTTACAAGTAAAAGTTCAAAGAAAGTTATTCGCTGACTGCCGGAGTCCATTCCCCTTTAAGGAAAGCCCGGGCTTTTTCGATGATAGTGTCTATATGCTTTGCTTCATCCGTTTCGTCCATATTGACTTTGATGTCGGGCTCTATTCCCCATTCTATCTGCTCCATGTCGGCGTTGAAATGCGGGCTGGCGGAGAAGCGTACTGTCCATCCGTTAGGCAGTTCGGAAGTGAAAGGCATGCCGGAGCCGCCACCGGTTTTGTCACCCATGATAGTGACATTGGGCAGACAGCTCATCTGATTGACGAAATCGTTGGTTGCGCTGTAGGAGCGGCGGTTGGTCAGCACTACTGTTTTCTTTTGCCAGCGTATGCTGTTGCTGGGTTCCAGTTCTATGGGGTAGGGCTCGGAGAAATCATTATGTCCCTTGCCGGTTTTGTGGCGGATATACCCGGTCAGCACTTTCTCGTTGGTGAAACGGGCGGCGATGCGTTCGGAGTTGGTTACGTTGCCACCGCCATTGTTGCGTACGTCAATGATAAGTCCGCTGCATGGGGCAAGATAGGAGAGTATCTCATCCAGGTTTCCGTTGCCTATGCCCGAAGAGAAACTCTCGTAACGCATATAGCCGATGTTGTCTTCGAATATCTTGTACTTGATACCTGCGGCAGTGCGGTAGTCGGTACTCGCCTTGCCCAGATAGAAGTCTTCCACAATGTCTTCGCGGAAGTTGCGCGGATAGTCCTGATACCAGGCATCGTAATACGAAACATTGTGGGCGGAAGCTAAGTTTACATGCCCGTCCTGCAGTTCGTTCAGCATGTTTCCCAACACTTCAAACAAGCCTTCGCTGCTCATGCTGCCGGTAATCAGCCTGCTGTATTCGTCGTGTATGGCATCCCAGTCTATCTGTTTGTATTCCAGGAAGCAGTACTGCTCGTCGATAATCTTCCAGAGGGCTTCAAAGTTTCCCTGCGGAGAATTGGCAACTTCGTCTTCGCGGATGCAACTGCCCAGCAAAGGAAGCACGGCAATCAGAACCATTATATTTTTCAGAAACCTTACCATCTTGTCATTCTTCATTTATCACTCCGCTTCTTTATTTCTTTCTCTTGTTTTTCAATAAATACAGCTCCTTCACGAATCCCACCATGAATACGTGCGAGTAGGTGTGTGTCTTTATATCGTTCACGTGTGACTGCTGCGCGTCCCATATATAAGCGAAACGCATTTTGGCACGTCCCACCGGAAAGTCTGCCGTAAGCATTTGCCGCAGTGACGGCTGGTTGTGCAATGAGGTGAATTTCACCACTCCGCTGCTGTTGCCCAACGAGAAGATTTCGTAATAGGATTGCCCGTAGTGCGGTGAGAACATAACGCCCATTAACGGCAGATTGACCTGGTAGCGCAGTGTCAGCGGATAGTTCTTTATGCGTAAGTTCCAGATGGCCATGCCCGATACGTCCAGATTGATATAGGCGCGTGCCGATGCCGGATTGTTGGTATTGCGCAGGTTGTAGACAAAACCGCCGTTCAGGTCGGCAAGACCGCCGGCGAGCAACTTGAAATTGTCTGTAATGGGGAAGTTGTAGTGCAGGCCGTAGTTCCAGTTTGCCAGTGCGGAGAATGTATTGTTGTTATCCGCTTTGTTGCGGGTATATCCCAAATCGGCCTGAAAGAAACTCTGTAGGGAGAGCCTGCCATCCATCCATCTGGTCATGCGCATGCTTTCGCGTGAGACGCGGAAATCAATACCGGTGTGTTCCTGGGGAGACAGATAAGTGTCGAATACATTCGTAAGACCTACGCCGTACATGGTGGCGCGGGTTACGAGGCGGCTCTGTTCCAAACCTTCCGCTGTGGCGGGAAGCTGTGCCTGCATGGCACTGCTGCATAACAGCAGTACCGTACAGATAACCGGTATTATCGGTTTAGGTAGTTTCATGTTCCTTGCTGTCATCATTATCGGAGAACAATTTCATTTGTCCGGTCAGCTCGTCCAGTATGTCGCTTTCACTCTTTCCGTGGTCCGGGTCCAGAATTTCGGGTTCTTCCTCATTCTTGCTTTCCGGGATTTGCGGAGTTTCCGGCTGGCGGGTAGGTTCTAACTCGTTGATAGTTTCCAGCGTATAGGTAGTCAGTCGCTTGCCTTTCGCCTTGAAACCTTTTACGGCGATAAATTCGTCTGCATCGACCACCAGCGGTTCGCGGAATTTGTCATGCCCGCCGAATACGACTTCCAGTCGGGGATAGTATTCATCGGTCAGCAGGATGAGGCGGTTATTCTTGTTTTCGCCCAGGTAGTTCTGCTTGCGGCTGCTTGCTTCAAAGCAGAATCGCTTGATGTACGGATACCCCTGCTGGTCGGCATCATAAAGGACTGCCGTCCACACCTTGTTCGGGTCATATTTCTCCAATACCCGTATATTGTCTTCGTAGTGGTTGTTCACATCGAAATTGCTGGTGTAGAACTCGCCGTTGTTCAGCACTATCAGGATTTGCTCGTCGCTTTGGAACTCACCGAGGTATTCTCCGCGGTTGTCGTAGTTGAGGCGCAGGACATCTTGGTCGAACCATACTTTCCGTCCGCCCAATGTGGAACCGCCGCGCTGCTTCAGGGCTATCTTATGAACCGGGTTACGGGTAAGTATATTACCCATGGCCTGACGTCCTTTGATGTTTATCTGGCTGAAATCTTCTTCGAAGATAATGCGGCGTATGCGCGGATTGGGCTTGAGCGTCACTTTGATGATTTCGGCCTCACCGTTGGGATTGGCTGTGAAATACACGATGCGTGAGTCGGGTGTGCCTTGTGTCACGTCGTATTCGCGGTCGCGCACTACGGAAGTCACGGCGAAACGCTTGATATAATGCGTGCCTTCTTTCCCGTCGCGGTAAACAACGTTGTAGATGGTACGTTTGTCGTTCTTCTTGAAGACATTGGCATAGAGTATGTTCTTGCCTACGAATTTCTTGTCTGCTACCGGAGTGATGATGTAACGTCCGTCGCGGAAGAAGATGATAACATCATCGAGGTCGGAGCAGTTGGCTATGAATTCATCTTTCTTCAGGCCGGTACCGATGAAACCCTCTTCGCGGTTGATGTACAGTTTCTCATTGGCTTCCACCACTTTGGTAGAGTCGATGGTGTCGAAGTTGCGTAATTCGGTACGGCGCGGGAAGGCTTTGCCGTATTTCTCTTTCAGCATGCGGAACCAGTCCACCGTATATTCCACGATATTTGCCAGGTGGCGGTCTATCTCCTCGATGTCCGCTTTCATGCGGGCAATCAGCTCTTCTGCCTTGTCGGAGTTGAACTTGAGGATACGCGCCATTTTTATCTCCATCAGCTTGAGGATATCCTCTTTGGACACCTCACGGATAAACGTGGGATAATAAGGTGTCAGACGCTCGTCGATGTGTTCGCAGGCGGCATCCATGTTCTTGGCCTGTTCAAATTCCTTATCCTTGTAGATACGTTCTTCGATGAATATTTTCTCCAGCGATGAGAAGTGCAGGCTTTCCAGTATCTCGTTCCTGCGTATTTCCAGTTCCCGGCGCAATAAGGCCAATGTATTGTCCACCGACTTCTTCAGTACATCGCTTACGGTGAGGAAGTGCGGTTTCTGCTCGTCGATGACGCAGCAGTTGGGCGAGATGCTGACTTCACAATCCGTAAAGGCGTAAAGTGCATCAATTGTCTTGTCCGATGACACGCCGGGGGCGAGATGGACTAATATCTCCACGCTTCCGGAAGTAAGGTCTTCTACTTTCTTTATCTTGATTTTTCCCTTTTCGCTTGCTTTAACGATGGAATCACAGACACTGGCCACTGTTTTCCCGTAAGGTATCTCGCGGATGACGAGTGTTTTGTTATCCACCTTTTCAATCTTGGCACGTACCCGTACGGCTCCACCGCGTTCACCGTCATTGTACTTCGATACATCAATATTGCCGCCTGTCTGGAAATCGGGATAGAGCTTGAATTCTTCCTTATGCAGGTATTTTACGGATGCGTCGCAAAGTTCATTGAAGTTATGCGGTAATATTTTGGAAGAAAGCCCCACGGCAATACCTTCCACACCCTGTGCCAGCAGCAAGGGGAATTTGACGGGCAGCGTCACCGGTTCCTTGTTTCGTCCGTCGTACGACAGTTTCCATTCGGTTGTTTTGGGGTTGAATACTACATCGAGTGCAAATTTGGAAAGGCGCGCTTCGATGTAACGGGGGGCGGCTGCGCTGTCTCCTGTAAGAATATTCCCCCAGTTTCCCTGGCAGTCGATGAGCAAATCCTTCTGGCCGAGTTGCACCAGTGCGTCACCGATGCTGGCATCACCGTGCGGGTGAAACTGCATGGTGTGTCCCACGATGTTTGCCACCTTGTTATAGCGTCCGTCTTCCATGCGCCGCATGGAGTGCAGGATACGCCGTTGCACGGGTTTCAGTCCGTCCATGATGTGGGGTACGGCACGTTCCAGGATTACGTACGAGGCATAATCCAGGAACCAGTTCTGATACATGCCGCTCAGTTGGTGCTTGACGTTTGCATCATTGGTATCCGCAGGTTTATAATCCGAATGCCCTTCGCTCCCCTTCGGGAGTTCTTTATCCAAATCATCTTTTGTTCCTTCAAAGTCTTCGCTCATATTTGTTCGGGAGTTGTCTATTCATGAATAACCGCCGGTTGGGCAGTTGCAGGCAAAAATACGAAATTTATCGGGAAAACAGGCAAATTGCATTAAAAAAGGAGCAAGGAAGTCGTTTCTGATTTTCTTTATTCGCAATAAAAGTTTATCTTTACAGCCGGTTTGGTATGTACGACACCCGGGTGTTGAACATACTGACACCCGGATGTCGGACATACTGAGACCCGGGTGTCGGATGTGCTGACACCCGGGTGTCGTACATGTTTATAATACTAACGTGAAAAATTAATGGTACTGTCATGACTATACCCTATCTGGTAAGAAAGAAAGCGGACTTATCGTCCGGCAAGAGGAAGGAACAATGGTACGCCGTTCAGAAGAAATTGCAGGAACGCGGCGGAGTGGATTTAACGAAACTGGCGGAACTGCTGTCCAAGCGCAGCCATTTTCCACAGGGGATGATTATGGGTATCCTGTCGGAATTGGGAGATACGATTGAGGATATTCTCAGCATGGGACAGTCGGTGACCATTCCCAACCTGGGGACGTTCCAGACCGCTCTTACCAGCCCCGGGTTTGACCGCCCGGAACAGGTGATGCCCGGCAAGGTGAAGCTCTCACGCGTGTATTTTGTGGCAGACCGCGGGCTGACTGCACGTTTGAAAGAGGTACAACCGTTTAGGATACCTTTCAGTCTGTATGTTCCCGAAAGTCAGTTGACGCCTGCAATGCGGCGGGCGGACAAGAATCAAAAGACGGGCGAAGAATAAGATAAATTAATACCCCCGTTGCCCTACATATAAGATAAATCCCTATCTTTGTGGCGCTTTTTAACTGAACAAAGATTTCAAATTAATTAAGATACAATAAAAAATGGCACAGGAAGACGTTTTTAAGAAACTCGTATCACACTGCAAGGAATACGGATTCGTGTTCCCTTCCAGCGACATCTATGACGGACTGGGAGCCGTATACGATTACGGTCAGATGGGTGTGGAACTGAAAAATAACATCAAACAATACTGGTGGCAGAGCATGGTGCTGCTGCACGAAAACATCGTAGGCATCGACTCGGCTATCTTTATGCACCCTACAATCTGGAAAGCAAGCGGACACGTGGATGCGTTCAACGACCCCTTGATTGATAACCGCGACTCGAAGAAGCGTTATCGTGCCGATGTATTGATTGAAGACCAGCTCGCCAAGTATGACGACAAGATAAACAAGGAAGTGGCGAAGGCGGCCAAGCGTTTCGGTGAGGCTTTCGATGAAGCGCAGTTCCGCAGCACGAACGCCCGCGTACTGGAGCATCAGGCCAAGCGCGACGCTTTGCACGAACGTTTTGCCAAAGCGTTGAACGACAACAATCTTGAAGAGCTTCGCCAGATAATCCTGGACGAAGAAATCGTTTGCCCTATCAGCGGTACGAAGAACTGGACGGAAGTCCGCCAGTTCAACCTGATGTTCACTACCGAAATGGGTTCCACTTCGGAAGGTGCGATGAAGGTTTACCTCCGTCCGGAAACGGCTCAGGGTATTTTTGTGAACTATCTGAACGTGCAGAAGACAGGACGTATGAAGATTCCTTTCGGCATCGCACAAATCGGTAAGGCTTTCCGTAACGAAATCGTTGCGCGCCAGTTCATCTTCCGTATGCGCGAGTTCGAGCAGATGGAAATGCAGTTCTTCGTAAAACCGGGCACTGAGCTCGACTGGTTCAAGACTTGGAAGGAAACCCGTTTGAAATGGCATAAGGCGCTGGGATTCGGCGACGACCATTACCGCTATCACGACCACGACAAACTGGCCCACTATGCAAATGCCGCTACCGACATCGAGTTCCTGATGCCGTTCGGCTTTAAGGAAGTAGAGGGTATCCATAGCCGCACCAACTTCGATTTGTCCCAGCACGAGAAATTCTCCGGCAAGAACATCAAGTACTTTGACCCGGAAACCAATGAAAGCTATACTCCGTACGTTATCGAAACCTCTATCGGCGTAGACCGTATGTTCCTTAGTATCATGTCGGCTTCTTATTGTGAGGAGCAACTGGAGAACGGAGAAACCCGCGTGGTGCTGAAATTGCCTGCTGCGCTGGCTCCGGTGAAACTGGCGGTTATGCCGCTGGTGAAGAAGGACGGTCTGCCCGAGAAGGCTCGTGAGATTATCAACGACCTGAAGTTCCACTTCCATTGCCAGTACGACGAGAAAGACAGCATCGGCAAGCGCTACCGCCGTCAGGACGCTATCGGTACGCCATACTGTGTAACCGTAGACCACCAGACGCTGGAAGATAACTGCGTAACGCTGCGCAACCGCGATACGATGCAGCAGGAGCGTGTGGCTATCTCCGAACTGAACAATATCATTGCAGACCGCGTAAGCATTACGTCTTTGCTGAAAACGCTGCAATAAGATAAAATGTATTTTGTTTGTCCCTGCCGTTCAGAGCGTAGCGAAAAAGCTGTGCCCTGAATGCCGGGAGACAAATGCCGAATAATAGTAATCCCGTAATTTATAATCAGATGAAGAGACCGTTCCTTTTGTTTTTACCCTTCTTGCTGTTCATAGCAGGTGCGTTTGTGGCTTGCGAAGAAGTGGAGGAGGCCGGAAAATATGATAACTGGGTACCGCGTAATGAAGCTTTTATTGATTCCATAAAAGGTAAGACCGGCGATAATATCGTGGCTTCGCTTGAAGATGCCGAAAAGATGGAGATTGGCACGTTGTATGCCATATCTGTGCCGACCAGCGGTACCGGGGTCAATGGTACTTTACGTCCTCAGTATGTGTATTGCAAGAAGTTGTGGAAAACAGATAGCGGGGCATACCCGTTGTTCACGGAAAAGGTAAGCGTTTTCTATCGTGGTACTTTCATTACTGGAGAAGAGTTCGATGGCAATTTTGACGGTTTCGGAGCGACAGACCGCGAAATTCCGTTGCCTTTATCAGATCCCTTGTCCGAAAACTCTCCCGAATCCAAATGGCCTACGGCGTTTAATTCTCCTTCCGAATTTGTGGTATCCAAAGTTATTGCAGGCTGGACATGGGCTTTGCAATATATGCGGGTCGGTGAGCGTTGGATGCTGTATATTCCCTGGCAGAGCGGATATGGTGCAAGCGGTAGTTCATCCGGTGATATTCCCGGTTATACGTCATTGACCTTTGATGTATGTTTGGAAGGAATTGCAGACTGATTGATTGGATATAAAAAACAGAAAAGGTGGTAAAGTTTGTTCTTTATCACCTTTTTCCGTTTATATGCGTGTCATGTGTCTTTTCTAAATCTTTTTCCTGAGGGCTTTCGCCCATATTTTATAGCCTTCTTCTTTCAGGTGTAATCCGTCTGTTGTCAAATCGGCACGTAATACATTGCTTCCTTTCTCGGTGAATAAAGGGAAGAGATTAATGTACGTCAGGCCCTTTTCTTTGGCAAGTGCTTCCAGTTGTTTGTTGATTTCGGGTATCATATTTGTCTTGCCTGCCAGTCTTTTATAACGGCCGAAACTTTCGTTGATAGGAAGCAGGCTTTGCAGGTAAAGCCTGGTGTCGGGAGACTCTTTCCGGATGCGCTCTACCGTCATGCGAATCATACCGGCGATGCTGTCGGCTGTCAGGTCGTGCGAAACATCGTTTACGCCAATAAGCAGGAATAGTTTGGCAGGTTGTCCTGGCAATATCTGGTGCAGGCGGTCGTACACACCCATTACCTCATCGCCGATGATGCCGCGGTTGCGTACGTGCTTGTTGCCAAGGCGGGCGGCCCAGTCACCACCGTTTTCCGTCAGGCTGTTGCCCAGCATGACTATATCTTTGCTGCCGATGGCTGGTTCGTCCATGAACTGGAGAAAACGTTTGTAATAATGGTCCGTATATGTGCGCGGAGCGGGATACAGAGAGGCTGCCACTGCGTTGGCTACCAGTGAACGCAGGCGTACCACGCTGTGTCCGTCTTCCGGATGCACGGCGTTAGTCAGCAGGATTACGGACGTGTCATTGTCGGGGTCGATTACGACAGATGTACCGGTGTAACCCGTATGCCCGTAGGTATTCGGACCGAAGAAATCGCCGGCATTGGATGCGTAGGGGCTACATACATCCCAACCCGGGGAGCGACCCAGATCTGCTGTAGCACGGGGTACGGTGCGCATGGTCTTTACGCCTTGCGGGCTGAGAATGCGATGTCCGTTCCACTCTCCGCCATTTTGCAGGGCGGCGCAAAGTATGGCAATATCTTCGGCGCAGGAGAATACGCCTGCATTGCCGCTGATGCCGCCGTTGAGAATGCGTGCAAGCGGGTCGTGTACCTGTCCGCAAAGAACCTGTCCGTCGGGTTGTTTCTCTGTTGGAGCAATGTTCTCCGGTAGAGGAACGGTATTTATCCACTTGCCGTTCTTGTCGCGTAGGCAAGGGAGATAATCGGTATGCTTCATACCCAGTACGTCGAAGACGTTTTCACGGGCAAAGTCGCGCAAGGATTGTTCGCTGACGGCCTCTATGATGTGTTGCAGGGTGATGAAGTTTAGGCAACTGTACTGAAAGCCGGTTTGCGGCTTGAAATCGCGTTTGCATCCGGCGATGTACTCCATCAGCCCTGCCGGGTTGGGAGAACCGTATTTCTGTTCCAGCTCCGCAGCCGAGGCATAAGGCGGGAGTCCGGAACTGTGTGTCAGCAAATCGGCTATGCGGATTACCTTTTTGTCTTTTCCGTCTTCGCTCTCCCAGTCCTTGAAGTCGGGGATGTAGCGGCTTACAGGGTCGAGCAGGCGTATTTTTCCGCGTTCTGCCAGAATCATGGTGCATACGGCTGTGGATATGGACTTGCTGCAGGATGCCATATCGAAAACGGTATTTACGGTCATAGGTTCCGTGTCCGGATAAATCCGTTTGTTGCCGTATGCCTTCAGATAGGCCATTTTACCGTTACGTACCACTGCAAGTACGGCGCCGGGAATCTCTTTGCCGGCGATGGCCGTTTCAATGGCTTCATCGGCATACATCAGTTTGCGGGAATCCAGTCCCGCCTGTTCGGGAGCTACCCGCTGCAAAGGCTGTGCGGTGGCTGCCTGCAGACCGAACAGAAGTACAAGGATACTGGTAAGTGTTTTCATATCTTGTTTGCTATAAGTGGATTTTCGGACAGAAGAACCGGGAACATAAACAGTGCGGAAGGTGCCGCATGCGGCAAGGCAGAGTCTGTTCTTCCGTTCTTTTGTTCTTCTGTCTGAAAACCGGGTGAGATCTCTGTGTGCTCTGTAGTGAATCTGCCAATTGTCATTCCCTGGCCCGGTAAGCGTCTGCCGCTTTCTTCACCGAGCCGTGCATCAGCAGGAGCGCCTTGGCTTTTCCGTAGTCAAGCCCCAGTTCCTCGACCAGCATACGCGTGCCACGATCCACCAGTTTCTTGTTGCTGAGCTGCATATTCACCATCTTGTTGCCTTTCACACGACCCAACTGTATCATTACGGAAGTGGTAATCATATTCAGAATCATCTTCTGTCCTGTACCCGACTTCATGCGCGAGCTTCCCGTAACGTATTCAGGCCCTACAATCATCTCGATAGGTACATCGGATTCCGCAGCCATTGGCGAATCGGGATTGCTGGTGATGCAAGCAGTCAGGATGCCATGCTCGCGGGCTTCGTGCAGCGCACCGATAACGTAGGGGGTTGTGCCGGATGCCGCTATGCCGATAACCGTATCCTTGTCCGTAATATTGCGTTCCACCAGCTCTTCCCAGCCGCGTTGCATGTCGTCTTCCGCATTTTCCACGGGATTACGCAGGGCGGTGTCTCCGCCGGCTATCAGGCCGATAATCAAGGTAGGCGGCATGCCGAATGTCGGTGGTATTTCGGAGGCGTCGAGTACGCCAAGGCGGCCGCTTGTGCCGGCGCCCATATAGAAAATGCGTCCGCCCTGTTTCATGCGGGGTACGATTTGTGTCACTAATTTCTCTATTTGCGGTATTGCCTTTTGTACGGCAAGCGCCACTTTCTGGTCTTCCCTGTTGATGTCTTCCAGTATTTCACGGACAGACTTCTTTTCCAAGTCGTTGTAGAGCGAAGGTTGCTCTGAGATTTTTACAAACATAAGGCTATTTACGAGTTTACGGTTTACTATTTGCGATTACTTGTGATATTCTATCAGACCTTCCATCGGGCTCTTGATGACCGTACCCAGCCGGATACCCATTTCGCTGGCAGCTTCGGCCAATATCGTCTTGTAATAGAAAGCCACGGAGCCGATAAAGTGTACCTTGCTTTCACGGTAGTTTTCGTACTGCATCACGTTACGTTTGAGGAATGCCTTGAAGCTGTCCGATACCAGTGTGCGTATGCAGGGTTCGTCCAGGTTCTGTGCAAGGAATGGAGAGAGGCTTGCCAGAAAACGGTTGGGGAACGGCTTGCGGTATACACGGTCGATGATATCGGCGGGTGTCAGGTTGAACTGCGTGAGGAACTTCTCCTTCAGTTCGGGGGTCATCTGGTTTTTCAGAATATCGCCCACCAGCAGCTTGCCCAATACGGCGCCGCTGCCTTCATCTCCGAGGATGAATCCCAGTGGAGATACGTTGGATACAATCTGCTTGCCGTCATAGTAGCATGAGTTGGAGCCTGTACCCATGATGCAGGCAATGCCGGCATCGTGCTGGCAAAGTCCGCGGGCTGCCGCCAGCATATCTGTGTTTACTTCCACTTCTCCCTTTACCCGGAGATGCTTGGTGATGGCACGGTGAACCATGGCTATCTTGTCGGGAAATCCGCATCCCGCACCGTAGAAATATACAGCATCCAATGCATCGGTCGTTAACCGGGGCAACAGTGCTGTCGCAATCTCATTACTGATTTCCTCTTCCGATTGAAAGAAAGGGTTGGTTCCTTTCGTAAATATCTGCCGGATGAGTTGTCCGTTCTCTACAACACACCAGTCGGTCTTTGTAGAGCCACTGTCTGCTATTAGAATCATATTATTACTTGTTTTGAGTTTATCCGATTATAGTTTGATATAAATCTTCCGTTTATAGAGTTGGTAGCCGATGCACCAGTTGATGCCGACGAACAGCAACGCATACGCCAGCGAACCGCCGGTTTCGCCGAATACGGGCATTAACAGCACTTTGTACAGAAATCCGTGTATGCTGATGCTACCTTCGCCCCACGGGAAGCAGATGCTGCCGAAGAGAATGCCGAGCACACCGCCCAGCACATACATGAATAAAGGATTGACACCGAACGACTCGAAGAAGAGGCTCCATTTCTTATAGCCTTTCACGTCGATAATCCAGATGAGCAGCGCCAGGAAGCTGGAAGCCAATCCGCAGGTAGCCAGTACGAAGGTAGGCGACCATATTTTCTTGTTGATGGGGCATCCGTAACTCAGCAGGAAGCCGGCGAATGTAAGGATGGTACCGGCTAAAAACAGTTTGATAAGATGCGAGTTCAGCATACTTTCACGGTTTTCATCAGCCTTGCCTCCTTCGAGCATCATACGGCCTACGCAGAAGCCCAACAGTACATGGGCTATGGCAGGGATGGTGCTTAGTAAGCCCTCCGGGTCGATGCCGTTATCCTTGTACATATGTGCGGGGGTAAGGATGGCACGGTCTACAACAGAAAGGATGTTCGTATCGTTGTAGGCAAATCCATTGCCACAAACCAACAGGATGAAGTAGCCTGTCAGTAGGGTAGCAATGAGATAGGGGATGTTGCGGTGCTTCATGGTCAGCGCAATGATAGCGGTAGCACCGTAGCAGAGGGCCAGACGCTGCATGACACCCAGGATACGGATGCGGTCGAATGTCCATGCGGCTTCCCACAATTGGGCGCCGAAGCCGATGCCCTCCGTGGGAGAAGTCCAGTAATAACAGAACCTCGAGAACCAGCCGATACCCATACCAATAAGGAAGATGAGTATGGTACGTTTCAGAATCTTCATGCCGGCGGCACGGCTGAATTCGAAATTATACTTTTTCAGAGAGATGTATGTGGAAATTCCCATGATGAACATGAAGAACGGAAATACAAGGTCGGTGGGGGTAAGACCGTTCCATTCCGCATGACGCAGGGGGGCATAGATATGCGCCCATGTACCGGGGTTGTTAACCATAATCATGCCTGCAATGGTGACACCGCGAAGGATGTCGAGGGCAAGGATGCGCTTGTTTGTTTTTACTGTACTACTCATGATTTTTGTGTGTTAAGTTAGTTGTTGAGTTTAACGGTTGCGGGTTGGGTACATTCATCTACCAGGTAGACTATGGACACATACGGAATACCGGAGTTGGTTGTCAGCCCGATTTCACAGGTACGGCTGTTGGAATATCCGATGCTTACGCCGGCTGCTTCTATCTGGGGGCGGAGTTTGCGCAGGGCGTATGCGTTCAGTTCGGGATATGTGAAGCCGCGGTCGCCGGCAAAGCCGCAGCAGCCTACTTCTTCGGGTATGATGACTTTGGATGAGCAGAGACGTGCCAAGGCTGTAATCGTATCGGCAAGCCCCATCTTGCGCATGGAACAGGTGATGTGAACTGCCACAGGGCGGTCGGTAGGGGTGAATACCAGTCTGTTACGCAGGAATGTATATATGAACTCTGCCGGTTCGTAAAGCTTCATTTTATGGATGGTCTCGCGCATCCGGTGCAGGCACGGGCTTTGGTCGCACAGCACAGGATACCTGCCCTGTTCGCTGGCTTTCCACAAGGCTGCCTCCAGTTCGGCAGATTTGCGGTCGGCAATGTCAAGCATTCCCTTGCTTTCCCAGATTGTGCCGCAGCAAAGCTTTTCCATGTTTTCGGGGAAGATGACTTCGTAACCGCCTTTTTGCAACAGGGCAATCATTTTGCTCGCCAATGCCTGCTCCACAGGCGATTTTTTTGGCAGTCCCATTGTCTGGTTGATGCAACTGGGGAAATAAACCACTTTCAATTGACCATTAGCCGAACTGTCTTTGTCTGCGTTCTTATTCCGCAGGGTATCGTTGTCAATTGTCAATTGTGAACTTTTAATTGAATAGGCTTTGGGCATTGCCGGCGTCCAAAGGGGGATGCCGAGAACGTTGTGCATGCCTTTGGTGATGCAGCTCATCGCTTTGGTTCCCAATACGGAATGACCGAGGTTGGCAAGTCCCAATACGGGACGCAGTGCACTTTTTATGCCGGCGAAGTGATTGGCGGCGAAATTGCCGGCCTTATATCCTATGCTGCCTTGCGGCAATTCTTTCTGGCGGATGATGTGTGTCAGGTCACCCGTATTGATTCCCATAGGACAGGACATGGAACAGAGACCGTCGCCGGCACAGGTCTGGTTGCCAGGATAGCGGTATTGTTTTTCCAGCAGGGCGAGACGTTCGGGGGCTTCGCCGCTCTGTTGAAGGCGGGCTATCTCCCTTTGCAGTACGATGCGCTGTCTTGAGGAGAGGGTGAAGCCGCAGGACAGGCAGTTCACTTCGCAGAAGCCGCATTCGATGCAGCGGTTTACTTTGGCTGCCGGATTTTGGGCATCCAAAGGAATCAGCGGAAGCGGTTTGAAATTTTTGATATGGCATTTCGGGTCGTCATTGAAAATAACGCCCGGATTCAACAGACCTTTCGGGTCGAACAGGTTTTTGACGGCTTTCATCACCTCGTAGGCTGCATCTCCCCATTCGTGGCGTACAAAAGGAGCCATGTTTCTGCCCGTACCGTGTTCTGCCTTCAGCGAGCCGTCGTATTTGTCCGCAACCAGTGTCTTGACATCATTCATCAGGTTTTCGTAGCGTTTCATTTCGGCTTCGCTGCTAAAAGACTGATTGAGGATGAAGTGGTAGTTCCCCTCCAGCGCATGTCCGTATATACAAGCATCCTCGTAGCCGTGACGGGCTATGAGTTGCTGCAATTCGGCGGTTGCTTCGGGTAGGTCCTCGATGTGGAAAGCCACATCTTCGATGAGGCACGTTGTTCCCGGTTTCCGCGTCCCGCCCACGGAAGGGAAGATGCCGGAGCGGATGGCCCAGTACTTTGAATACTCTTCGGGCTTGTCGGTGAAGCATACGGGTGTGTAGGTCTGGAAAGCGGAGAGGCATTGTTCTATTGCACGGATGTTCTGCCGAAGTTCTTCCGTGCTGCGGGCTTTGGTCTCGGTCAGCACGGCGGTCAGTCCGGTTTCGTCTCCCGGTTCTACGCCGGGCAGGGTGGATGAACATATTTCGCCCTTATACTTCAGGAATACGGGGTCGCTTACCGATGCCAGAGATTTCCAGTCCAGCAGCTCTGCTCCTTTTACGGTCCACTCACCATTGGCGCCGGTTAGTTTTTTCATGGCTACCACAGCACGGCAAGCTTCTTTTATGGTCTTGAAGTAGAGCATGGCACTTGCCTTGCAAGGGTAGTCATACTCCGTTTTCATAGTCACTTGCGAGAGGAATGCGAGTGTTCCCTCCGAACCCACCATAAGATGGGCAATGATATCGAACGGGTCGTCGAAGCGGACAAAAGGGAGCAGGTTCAGACCGGTTACATTCTTTATGGAATATTTGTAGCGGATGCGTTCCGCCAGTTTCTCGTCGGCACGCACTTCATCGCGGAGCGTGCAGATGCGCCGGATGAAATCGCGGTGTGTCACTTCAAATGCGGCGCGGCTTACGCTGTCGCCGGTGTCGAGTACCGTTCCGTCAGCCAGTACGATGCGGGCGGAGAGAAGCACCTTGTCGCTGTTGGCATGCGTACCGCAGTTCATGCCCGAAGCGTTGTTCATGACGATACCGCCCACCATGGCGCTTTTTACGGAGGCAGGGTCGGGAGCGAATTTCCGTCCGAAAGGAGCCAGCAATTCATTGACCCGTTGCCCGATGATACCGGGCTGCAGGGTGATTTCTTCATGGTCGGGAGATATGCTGTAGCCTTCCCAATGTTTGCCGGCTACAATAAGTATGGAGTCACTGATGGCTTGTCCGGATAAGCTGGTTCCTGCTGCCCGGAAAGTGACGGGCAGGTTGTGGCTGCCGGCAAGTTTCAGCAGCCGGGAGATTTCCTCTTCTCCTTCCGAACGGATTACGATTTGCGGGATGAGGCGGTAGAAACCGGCATCTGTTCCCCAAGCCAGCCGACGGAGTTCGTCGGTGTAAATCCTTTCCTGCGGAATGAATTGTCTCGCTTCCTGCAGGAAAGCCATGTAGTTACTCTTTTCCATAATGTATAGATCTTTTTACTCCTGTGCTTCTTCCCGCAATCCTTGTCGCAATAACTTGTGAAAGAACTTTATAGGGAAGCACATTCAATATACAACCGAATGATATTCAGTATGCGACTTACCGTTTTTTATACTTGTCAAATTATTTATATAAATAATACTGCTTCGACAGTTTACGGAACTCCTCAACGTCTTTGTACCAATAGTCGCGGATGTCTTCCCAACGGTTGCGCTTGCTGAAGCGTTCGCGTATCTGTTTTGAGCCGCTTACCTTGTCGAACATGGCGAAACGGCCTTTATCCGCATGGTCAAATACGGCACGGTCGGGATAGAGCGCGGCTACTTCCTGCATTACGAGGAACTGTATCTCGCTTAGCGGTGCTTTGCCGAAATCCATGATGTGCACTTGCACGCCCTGCAGCAACTCTCCTTTACCTACGGAGTAGAACGGTTTCAGGTACATCGGTCGGAAGACGATACCCGGTACGTTCAGCCCGTTCAGGTTTCTGGCAAGTTTCTCGGCTTCCACCCACGGGGCAGCGAACATCTGGAACGGAATCGTGTAACCTACTCCGATAGACATATAGCCCAACTCTCCCAAAATGCCGCTCACGGGATAGAAAAATGCGGAGTGCGGGTGCGGAATGTGCGGAGAAGAAGGAACCCATTGCAATCCGGTCTGTGTATAGTCCATCTTGCGCTTCCAGCCTTTCATCTTTACAACCTGCAATTTGCATTGCTTGCCGTCTTTCAGCATCTTTTCCCCATTCAGCATGAAAGCCAGCTCACCGCAAGTGAGTCCGTAAAGGTACGGAATTTTAAATTGGCTGACAAAGGAAATGCAGTCATCTTCCGTCAGATTACCCTCTATCTTCAATCCGCCTACGGGATTGGGGCGATCCAGTACGATAAATTCCTTGTTGTTCTCGGCAGCGGCTTCCATGGCAAGTCCCATGGTACTGATGTAGGTGAATGAGCGGCAGCCGATGTCCTGAATGTCGTATACCAGTACATCAATGTCCTTCAGCATCTCCGGAGTCGCTTTGCGTGTCTTGCCGTAGAGGGAATAGACGGGCAGTCCGGTTGAGGCATCCTTGATGTCCGTTACGTGATCGCCGGCATGTACATCACCACGTACGCCATGTTCCGGACCGTAGAGTGCCACGAGATTCACGTTCGGCGCTTCGTGCAGAATATCGATGGTGGATTTCATGTGATTATCTACTCCCGTAGGATTGGTAATCAGTCCCACACGTTTACCTTCCAGGCATTTGAAGTTTTGCTCTTTCAGCACTTCGATGCCGGTCTTTATTTTTATTTTCTGTGCGTATGCCATGCAGCAAAGGGTGCAAAGGATACAGAGAACGAGATGTTTTTTCATAATGGGTATCTTTATGGTTCGTTTATCAATCTTTTATTTCTTGCCGTATTCGGGGTCTATCCGCCTGTCGGCAAAGACGGTGACTATCACGGTGGCAATGCAGCATGCGATTACCATCCAGAAGAAGTTGGTATAGCCGATAGCTTCCTGAATGTAACCGGCAAACATGCCCGGAATCATCATGCTCAGCGCCATGAATGCGGTGCAGATAGCATAGTGTGATGTCTTGAACTCGCCTTCGGAGAAATACATCATATAGAGCATATAGGCTGTGAAACCGAAGCCGTAGCCGAACTGTTCGATAGCAATCGCCGTTGATATGGCAAACAGGTTTTCGGGCTGGCAAATGGCCAGGTAGACAAAAGTCAGGCAGGGAAGTGTCATACATGCCGCCATCCACCAGATGGATTTCTTCAATCCGATGCGCGATGCGAATATGCCACCGAGAATACCGCCCAATGTGAGGAATATCACACCGATAGTGCCGTATACGATGCCTACTTCCGCCGTGGAAAGCCCTAAGCCTCCCGCTTCTTTACCGGCAACGAGGAAAGGCATGCACATCTTGATGAGGAATGCCTCGGGCAGGCGGTAGAGCAGCATGAATACAATGGCAAGCAGTACACCCGGTTTGGTAAAATAGGTGGCGAAAGTGCGTCCGAACTCCTTGAAAATAGCCTTGGCACCGGCTGTTCCCGGAGCCAAGACCGATTTGTCTGAAGACGGTTTGGGTATCATGAAAAGGTGATAAAAACTTACTGCACTGAACATAACGGCCGTAACCAGCATCGTGATAGTCCACGACAGCGGAATATTGTCGTATTTCAGTTCGATGGCACCGGCAATGGCTACGAGCACTCCTTGTCCGAAGATAGACGCAAGGCGGTAGAAAGTGCTTCGGATACCGACAAACTCAGCCTGCTCGCCCGATTTCAATGCCAGCATATAGAACCCGTCTGCGGCAATATCGTGTGTGGCGGAAGCGAATGCCGTGATGATAAACAGTATCAAGGTTACGGTGAACATACTGATAGGAGTCGTGCCCGCTGCCATGGTTGCTTCGTCCGGATGCGGAATGGTCAGGGTCAGCAGGATGAAAGCTATCGACATAAGAATCTGCATGGAAACTACCCACCATCTTTTGGTTCTGATAATGTCTACAAACGGGCTCCAGAAAGGTTTGATAGTCCATGGCAGATACAGCAGGCTGGTAAATAGCGCCATGTCTCCATTGGGTACACCCATTTTGGCAAACATCAGTACGGAGATGTTGTTCACGATAAAGTAG
The DNA here is from genome assembly GCF_040928965.1 of Bacteroides sp. 2201st1_D9_2201SCRN_220225. Taxonomy (NCBI): domain Bacteria; kingdom Pseudomonadati; phylum Bacteroidota; class Bacteroidia; order Bacteroidales; family Bacteroidaceae; genus Bacteroides; species Bacteroides sp. 2201st1_D9_2201SCRN_220225. The sequence continues at coordinate 26,834 of NZ_JBCODG010000019.1, forward strand.
GGGATACCCTGTGCGAAATATAAGGTAGGGACCCATGCCCAGGGGGATATTTTCTTGATATTGTTCATTCTGTCAATTGTTTTTCTGTTATAGGATTAGTCATATAGTTGGTCGATACTGGCGCCGATGTAGTAATGCAGCAATATCTCATCGTATTTGTATCCTTGTTCTCCCATTACGGCAGCACCTATCTGGCAGAGACCTGCGCCATGTCCCCATCCGGCTCCGGTGAGGATGAAACGCCCGGGGATGCCGGCCTCCGACACTTCTGCGCGGTCTACGACAAAGGCGGAGCTGTAAAGGTGTGAAGGAGAAAGCGTCCGGCGGATTTCCAGCTCTTTCCCGATAGTCAGCGTCTTCTTCGTACCTACGATTTTCAGTTTCCAAAGGCGTCCGGAGGTGCCGCGGGCCACGGGAACAAGGTCGATTATCTGCCCGTAGTCTATGCCGGAGCGTTTCAGTATGAGGGCGGAGAGTTCGTCTTGAGTATATTCTACTTTCCAACGGTAGAAATCGGTGGTTTCCTGGTCGTAATTGTTGAGAACCTGTGACAGGATTTTCTTATCCGTGGTATTGCAGAATGCTTCGGGGGAAGTACGTATCCAACGGTCGGCTTCGGACTCCTGAGTCAGGTCGGGCAGTTCGGGAGCAGTCTTTTCATTTCCTGTCAGATAATCGCGCTGTTTGGCAAGATAGGGATATTTGATATCTTCCCAGCAATACTGGAACTCTTCGAATGCTCCGCCGCAGCATTTGGAGAAGCGGGCATCGCATATTTTGCCTTCTGAGATAAGTACCTGTCCGCGGGTGGCGGCTATCGCCTGGCGGACTATATCGGTGGAAGCGCGGGTTATCCCCTGATAGCGCTGGCAGTGGTCGTCCGCACATACGTCGAAATGGGTATGGGAGTCGCGCTCATACCATTTCAATTGACAGTCGGCAGTTGACGGTTGGCAATTGGCTGCGTTGTCTTGGTTTGCGTTTTTATTCCGCATGGTATCATTACCAACAGGCAGTTGTAATTTGTCAGTTTGCAAACCGGAAAGGTTTGCAAGCAGCCAGCTGCGCGAGATGACTGCATGTGCCTTCAGCAGTTCCAGAGAAGCGGTAGCACTCATCTCGCTGGAGATGACGCTGGTCAGGTAATCCTCCACGCGGATGACATTGATACCAGTCAGCTTGCCGTTTTCTACGATAATCTTTAAAGAACCCTGGAAGCGTTGGTCTTCTTTGCGTTCCCAGTGGAAGTTTATCCCGATAGTCACATCCAGCAACTCGAATGACGCAACGGATTCTTGCAGGGGTTCAAACATTAGTTCGTCATATTGCCTGCCGTTCCAAAGGATTTTACCTTCGTCGTAGGTAACAGTCTGCTTGCCGTTGACTTCCTTGCCGGATACGTGGTAGGGGGTAAGCAGGATAAATTCTATCTGTGGCTCGAATAGGATGCCGACTTCTACTTTGGGTTCTTTCATACTTGTTTATTTAAAGGAATGACGGATATTACAGTTGTTCCTGGATGCGTTTCCGCACCTTTTGAAAATCTGCGGGAGAAAGGCATACTTCACTCAATATCTGTGCGATGTCTTCTGCCGTTATTTTGATGAAATCTTTCTCGACGGGGGTGATGAATACGCCGCCTAAGTCTACGGAGGCAGGACTGCTCAGCAGGTTGGCGTCGCCTTCGGCCGTATAACATGCCGGACGATGCTTGGCACGAGGAAAGACAAATACAATCCATTTGTTGTCTTCGTACATTACAAGGACATTCATCATCGGTTCGTCTTCACCGGGCTGTATGTCCAATGAGTGATAAACGGTGTCGAACAGCTTAATAGCCGTCTTGCGGTCGGCAGATTCGATGACGAGCGTAGTGCGCGGGGCATCGTTCAGCCACCATAGGGTGGCCTGACCGTAGTCGGCTACTTTGCCTGCTATCTGTCTACGCCAGTCTTGTTCAATAGGCATGAAGCCTTTGTTGCCAGCCTGGAAGTGGGCGTGGTCGGGAGCGGAAGCGCCGCATTTGGGACCATTGTAAAAAATGGTGTAGTCGGTCAGTTGCCGTGCCAGGTCCAGCATATCCCCGAAGCGGGGAGCTATGCGCTGGGCGACATGTGCGGTTTCCGGTACCGTCAGATGACGGGGGAATATGGGAAACGGGTTGACCAATATGTTGTAGTGCCCTTCGAACGGGATGCCTTTTTGCACTGCCGGCAAGTTGGCGGGACAGAGAAAGCATTTACGTTCCTTAATGGACTTTGCATCTACTTTGGCTCCGGAAGATACGATACGTGCCGGATTGAACTGTACTTTATAAAGGGTGCCGTTTACATTCAGTTCTTTCATCTGCACTCCGGAAAGGGCGGCGTAGTTATTACGCGCCGTTTCCCAGGAAGCAAGCTGCTCGGTTAGAAGATTGTGTATGGTCTGATTCATAGGTCATTTACCGTTTTTCTTGTTCATAGCGATGCGTGCCTGCAACTCCCACGTGCGGATACGGTCTTTGTAAAGGTTGTGCCCGTTCATCTTGACGATGTCCAATGAGGCATCCGAGTTGTCGTCCCAGCGGCGGCAGTTGTAAACAACGTCATAGACACGGCCTATCTGGTATTGGCGGGAGAAATTCAGTCCAAGGGCATAGTCTTCGCCATAGCTCGTATTGGGCACTTTTACTTCGCGCAGTACCGGAGTATAGAATGCGCGCGGCGCACCCAGACCGTTAATGCGGAGGGCATTGTTACGTCCGTTGTCCGGTGTCCACTCCTTGTGATCGATGATGCCCGGAGCAATCATGTTCATGTTGAAGTCCGTCATCATGTAAGTACCTACTACCATGGCGCAGTTCTGTTCGTAGAAAGCACGTACCATAGTGGCCAATGTATTTTCATCGGCATATACATCGTCGCTGTCCAATTGTACGGCAAACTTGCCGCATTTGGGGTGGTGTACGCCCATGTTCCAGCAACCGCCGATGCCGAGGTCGTTGCGTTCGGGGATGATATGGATGAGGCGCTCGTCATTCTTAAACTCGTCGATGGCTTCTGTCGTTCCGTCGGTAGAGTGGTTGTCGATGATGATAAGATTGAACTTGAAGTCTGTCTTCTGGTCCAGTACGGAACGGATAGCATCGCGGATGGTGCGTATACGGTTGCGTACGGGGATGATAACGGATGCCTCGTATTCGAAATTTCCGGCAGAGAACTCAATCTGCTTGAACTCCGGTTTCAGGTAGCCACCGATTTCTTTCAGATGTTCCGTGCATGCCGCTTCCATTTCAATCTGACGGTTACGGTTCTTCGGGTCGACGTAATCGAATATCTTTTCGCCGCTCTTACGTGTATCGTTTTCCACTTCACTGTACAGATATTCATTGATATGTACGAGGTCTGCCTTTTGGCTCAGCTTCAGTCGTAAGTCGTAAAGGCCGGCAAAGTTATAATCGCACTTCATGCGGCAGGCTGCCTCTTTTAGCTTTGAAGTATTGAAAAGGAGTACCGAGCCGAAATTGAAATCGTCTCTCAGCGAGCCGAACTGATAGTCGATGACAGGAGCATTCGTCTGCTTGCCGTCGGCTATCTGGTAATGGTCGGCATAGACCATTCCTGCATCCGAATCTTCTGCAATGTGCATCATGCGTTCCAAGGCGAACATACCCAGTTCAAGAGTCGTTTCTTTGGTGTATAGCAATGTATATTCAGCATCGGTTTTTTCGGCAATGGTTTTCATGGCAGTGCTGCTGTAGGGCATGTCTACGGATAAAATCTCACAGCCGGGCAATGGTTCGAGCGTAGGGTCTGTCGTTACTAAACGGATGTTGTCGATAAGACCTGTAGCCTGTAATCCTTGTACTGTCTTTTCAGCCTGTTCTTTTCCTGCAAAAGGAATAAAGCAATCAATCTTCTTCATATCTGTAAGGTATTATTTTAAAATTCTCATTTTTTTATTTTAAACTTCAGCATTCCGGTTTCTCCACTCGTGGCGGTAAACAGCACCCGGTTGTTGTCGAGCGGTACCACTGTGCTTATGAGCGAATTGCCTGTTTTGTGTTTCCACAGCACTTCGCCAGTCGCGGCTTCCAGCGCGAAGATAAGTCCTTCTTTGGTACTTCCGAATACGACTCCGTTTTTTTCTACCTGCATGGAAGGAGCATGCTCGTAGCCGAAGCCTACATTGGATGCCCACAGTTTGTGCGGTTGGTTACCTTTGGTGGAGTAGCATACGATACTGTCGTTCATGGTCTTGCTGTAAATACGTTCTTTATCTTCGGACAGTCCTATTGTCTCACGTACCATGGATTGGAAAGTACGCCATACAGTATTGCCCGTTTCTATGTCAATGGCGGTCATGGCACGTTGCGGGTCGGTAATGAATACCTTCCCATCGGCTGCCACCGGCCATACGGCGGCAGGGGAGAAGTGCATGCGCGTCAGTCCGCCTGTCCATTTCCATAATTCCTTGCCGTCTGCTTTATTTAAAGCATATAAGGTATTGTCCCATGCGCCGAAGATAACTTTATTGTCCGTTACCAAAGGTTTGGTCTCGATGTAGCCTCTTACGCCTGCAAAAGCCCATTTCACTTCTCCGGTACGAATGTTTACGGCACGGAAAGTGTGGTCGCTGGCACCGATATAGGCAATGCCGTTCTCTATTGTCACTGCTCCCAATACAGGTTCGGCAGCTTCTACTGTCCATAACAGATTACCGTTTTGGGCATCCAGACCATATATCTTACAATCGGCGGAACCGAATACGACAATTCCTTCGCTTACGGCAGGTGTTCCGACAATTCTTTTTCCGGATTGGAAACTCCATAGTTTCTTGCCGTTTTTAAGGGCATAGGCAGTGAGGCGTCCCAGGTCGTCGCCAACGAATACTTTGTCTTTTTCCACTGCCGGTGAACAGTAGATGCCGGCTCCGGTTTGCACTATCCATTGCTCTTGTACTTGTGCATACTCTTTGTTTACGGAGAAGTCGGGATATTTTTCGGCTTTCCCATTACGGTCATAGTATGAATCCGTCAGCGAGAATGCGGCCCATTGTCTTTTCGGTTCTCCGATGCGTTGTGTATAAACGAGGATGGAATCTTCTGTAATCTCATAAATGCCGTAGCCCGGCTTTTCATCCTTGTCGCGCAGGTTGCTGCGCATCAGGATACCCGGAATGCCGTCATAGCGCAAGTCGCGGTTGCGGTGGTAGTGTCCGCCTATAAACAGGCGTATGTTGTATGGTCGCACGGCATCCGTCACTTCATACCAGTTGTCCACATCGCCTTCCGTCATCGGATAGTGGGTAACAAGTATTACAGGTTTGTCCGGCCGGGAATTGCCGGCATTGTACCGGTCCATCGTTTCCGTCATCCAGCGGATATCCTGAGGGACAACATGGCCGTATGCCATACGCATCAGCGGGCCTGAATTAAAACCGAGGAACAAAAAGCCTTTGTGTTCGAATTCAAACCGTTCGCCACCGAATATCTCTCCGAAGGCAGTACAGCCGGAATCGCTCCATTTGGTCTCATGGTTACCCAGTGCTACGTAGTATTTCACTTTCAGCAGGTCGAGGCATGATTTTACTTTTTCCATGGTGGTGCGGTCGCCCTCTTCGGCAATGTCGCCTGTCACCAATACGAAATCGATGCTGTCGGTTGCATTAATTTGTGCAATGGAACGCAATAAATCTTCCGTAGGATTGGGGTTGTTCGGACTTAAGTGGATGTCCGTCAGTTGTGCGAAGCGGAACACGGCCTGCTGTGCCTGCACCATAAACGGTAGCAGGCAGGCAAACAGGACGCTGGTGAATAGTCTTCGGTTCATAAATGATGATTGGTTTTATAAATTATTCTTTATTTCTTGGTACTGTTGTTGAAAAATGTCAGAATAGCGTCCATCAGAGATGCTCTTTCTTCTGCCGTACGAAGCGATTCGAAAGGGAATCCTAAGACGCATGTCTTATATTCGCCCTGATAGGCAATTCCGGCACTCAGGTTATTCTCCGAATAGCGCATTATGGTATACGCTTCTTTCGTAGCAGGCTCGATGGCGTCAGGGGACTCCACTGCGTAAGAATCCGAATTAAGCTCATTATGGTAAGTATAGTTTCCCGAAAGAGAAGGGAAAGGGGAAGCTACGCACTTCGCTTTACCCATTGTGGAGGCTTGTCCTGTACGCCACTTATATTTCAGAACTTCCGTAGCAAATTTCTTGTCTTCTTCATTGGCGGGAATCAGGTGGTTATCCCATAAGTCGGTTCCTACATAGGCGCCTGATATAAGGATATTGCCGCCTTGGCTGCAGTAAGCTGTAATACAGTCTTGCATCGGTTTGCTGAATGTCTTGAACTCCAAAGGCTTTATTCCGCCTCTGCCTATCTTGGTCTGGCACTCTTTGCCGAGAATAAGGTCGGTGTATGTGTAGTCGTTCAGGACAACTTGTCCGCTTTCAACAGCTTCATCACTGCATGAAACGAAGGAGTAACCGGCCTTCAGTATGGCAGCCCCGTGCACTGCCGGGTAGTCGAATGTATTTCCGGCGATAACCTGTGTTTCGTAGTTGCCGTAGCAGTCGCCGAAACCGGATGCGTCATCGTCCATCCAGGGGATGGAACGGCGGAACTCTTTCATCTTTCCGATGTAACTGATGTCTTTGATATAAGGCACTCCATGGTCCAAATCGTCCAGAAAACCTGCAAGTAGCGTGTCGGCAGGTGCAGGGGCTACAAAGTCGGCGGGAGCACTGATGCGGTCGAATCCGTTGATGACCAATACTGCACCTTTGCTGTTGAAAGCCTGTCCTGCCGAAAGAATTTCAGAAGGGAAGCTCTCACCACCCTTGTTGAGGGCGGTTACCTTATAGCTGCATACGATACCGGCGGGAAGAACGGTGCGGTAACTGTTTTTATCCACTACTGTGCCGTTGTCGAAGTCACCGTTGCCGATACGCGTATAAACGATGTACTTCTCGGGAGCGGCTGTCGGTTCCAGCGGGTCGTTTACAGCTTTCCAGCTCAACTCGATTTCATTTTCACCGATCATGCGCAATGCCATGTGGTCTACAGGCAAGGGCTGTACTATATAATCCATACGGTATTGCGAACAGAGAAACTGCAACATTCCTTTGTAGATAGCGCGGCTTACCGTAAATCGGAAGCGCGGGTCGATGCCGTAACGCATATCGGCAAAGTTCTGGTGAGAAAGCAACTCAAGTAACATGGTCGGTACGCGTGGAACGCGGGCTTCATAGTATGATTGATTCCATTTGCCGCGGCGGGTCCATCGGGGTTCATACAGTGTGCGGATATCGCGTACGATATTGGATTGAATCAGGTCTGTCAGGTCGTGAGACAAGTAGCGTGATGCCCCATTGGCAAATACTCCGTTGTAGGCATCGGTCTGATAGATGCCGAGTGTTCCGATGATAGAGTCGTTGAGGGTAGTTCCTGCATCCGAGTGGAAGGCAAACGCCAGGTCTACCGGAATATTCAACCCCTTTTCCGTGGGGTTGGCGGCAGAACCGCCAGCCAGGTAGTTCACCCATATTCCACGGCTTTTATAGTCATCCGTGTAATCATTCTTTCCGTGGCTTTCGGAATATACGCTGTCCGGAATGCCGGCCCATTGCATCCAGTAACGGGCAGCCTCGCAAAAACGGGGATAACCGCTCTTTTGGTATTCGGTGATATAGGACGGTTGATATGCTGCCGGTATATTCTTTGCTGCATTTGATGCGTTGACGGTTTTGTCGGAGCTTTTCAAATTATCGGTTGCCCCTTCCTCAGAGATACGGCGGGCAATGTTTCCCATGCCGCCGCCAATCTTTACGGCATCGGCTGTGACTGTTTGTCCGGCTTTGGCAGAACGGTTGCTCAGAGTCACCTTGCAGGCATTGCTTTTTCCGGCATCAAAACCGAAAGTTCCCAGATAGACCCAAGTGCCGCCCCCCATTTTCTGGTTGACTTTGAATTGGGATACCCCGCCTTTATGATAAACGGTATAAAGGGCGTCGTCACTGCTGTTTGGAACAGTCTGATAAGAGACATAGACTGCATATTGTCCGTTTTGAGGTATTTCGGGAATCCATTCGGCCGTGCTTTCTTTTCCTTTTTTGACGGTTTCTGCGATACGGAATGTACCTTCTTTAAAAGGATTCTCAAAATCTATGTATTGCGGGCGAAGATGTGCGAAACCTTTTCCTGTGCCTTGCTGCCATACCTTGTCAGCGGTACGTTCGGCATAGGTAGAGCCGGTGTTAAGGCAACCGTCATTGTCGATAATGATTTCGGCAGTCTGGCAGTCGCGTTCACGCGGAAGCAGTACATTGGCTCCGGCGTTTTCCAGCATCGGAACAAGGTAGGGCAATACGAAGCTCTGTGTATACAGGTCTTCCACGGTTTGCAGACAGCGGGCACGCTGCCACTCCCAGCGGTTGAGTTTCGGTTCGTAGTAAAAACCGTGGCTTTGCCATAAGGCAATATGACGGTTTTGCAGTCCGTTGGTTGGAGTATAAGGTCTGGAAACTTTGGTTACCAGAGGCTTTTCTACATCCTGGCTGAATGTAAGAGCCTTTTTGTCTTTTTTCGAACGCAACGCTTGGGGAATCAGTTCTTCGATACTATGTCTGTTGGTGCGTAGCTGTAGCCTGTACTTTGCAAATTCGGTGGGCAACAAGGCGCTGATGCCTTTGTAAATTTCGGCTACATTGTCCTCACGGAAAGGAATGTAGGAACAGTTCATGTTGGCAAAGAGTTGCAGGGTGTTGCCGTTTATGGCAACAGAGTCAACGGTGATGTGTCCTACGGATATTTCTTTTCGTGCAGTGGCATCCAGAAACTTGCCTATTTCCCGGCGGGTTTCTGTCGGAAACTCTTGCGCACCGCCCGTTTGGGGGATAAGGGCGGTGGCAAGCATGCTGAACAAAAAGTGGAGTCTTACACTCATGATGATGATGTATTAAGTTAAATGTTCTTTTTGTCTTTCTTTATCAGTATGCAGAGTCCGATGAAGGTGAACAGTGCATTGAATATAAGCAGCTCATAGCTGAACTGATAACCGTTGAACCATGCTTCCGAGTTCTTTTGCAGGATGAAGCAAAGAAGCGGAGAGACGATGGCCACTAACGGTATGTATTTGTCCCGTACCTGCTGCTTCATGAAGATGCCGAAAGCGAACAGTCCCAAGATAGGGCCATAGGTGTAGCTTGCCAGAATATATACGGCATCGATTACACTGGTATTGTTCAGCAGGTTGAATACAAAAATCGTAATACCCATTATTACGGCCATTCCTATGTGTACCCGTTTCCGGATTTTTACGATTTCCTCTTCCGTCCTTCCTCTTGTGCCGAGAATATCTACGGTGAAGGATGTAGTAAGGGCTGTCAGTGCGGAGCCTGCTGCCGAGTAAGCCGAAGAAATCAGTCCGATAATAAACAGGATGCCTACAACGGCGGGGAAGTAATTTCCTGTAGCAATTAAGGGGAAAAGTTCATCACTTTTCTCCACTTGTATTCCTTGGCTGCCGGCAAATATGTAGAGCAGTACACCCAGCATCAGAAACAACAGAATGACGAAGAATTGCGAAATGACGCTGGTAATCATGTTTTTTTGTGAGTCCTTGAAATTCTTGCAGCTGAGGTTGCGTTGCATCATGTCCTGATCCAATCCGGTCATGGCTATCATGGTAAATGCTCCGGCAAAGAACTGCTTGAAGAAGTATTGCTTGCTGTTGACATCGTCGAAGAAAAATATGCGGGACATATCGCTGTCGGCAATTGTACCGAGCATACCGGTGAAAGACAAATTAAGGTCGGAAGCTATATAACAGATGCACAATACAACCGATACCACAAGGCAGAACGTTTTCAAGGAGTCCGTCCAGATGAGCGACTTTACGCCTCCACGGAAAGTGTACAGCCATACCAAAGCTACGGTGATGGCCACATTCAGAATAAACGGTAATCCGAATGGCTCGAATACCAGCAGTTGTAATGTCAGGCAGACGAGGAACAGCCGTACTGCCGCTCCAAGCATTTTGGAGATGAAGAAAAACCAGGCTCCTGTACGGTATGAGGACATGCCGAACCTGTTCTCCAGATATTCGTAAATGGAAACCAGATTCATCCGGTAGAATAAGGGGGTCAGAACAAAGGCGATGATTAATTGTCCCGCAATAAATCCCAGTACCATTTGCAGATAGCCGAAGTTACTTGCGGCAACCATGCCGGGCACGGATACATACGTTACTCCGGATATGCTGGAGCCAATCATTGCAAATGCCACCACATACCAGGACGATTTGCGGTTGCCCACGAAGAAACCTGCATTGTCTGCTTTTCTGCCGGCAATGTAAGAAACTGTGAAGAGTATTGCAAAATAGGCTGCAATGGTGATGATAACGGATAACGGGCTCATTGTATTGATTGGGTATTAGTGTTTACTGGTTAATAGGTTCCGGTTTGTATGAATAATCATTCTTGATAAAGCAAATAGGGCTTACGCTGTTCCTTGAACTTTTTCACATCGCCTTTCCAACGGCTTTTGATTTCTTCGGCGCTCTTTCCTTCTATTATCATCTTGCGGACATAGTCTGTTCCTACCAGCAATTCGAAGAATGGACGGAAGAAGTGGTCGCCTATGTTCAGGTTCTTATAAGCGTCAATTACGTAGCTCAGATCCACACCGCGCTTCCAAATTTCTTCATCGCTCATATTACTGAGGTTTACGCCGTGGCATAGCTTGTTCAGTTGGGGCGGATTTTTGGCGCCGGGAACACTTTTGGGAGTAAAACTGTAATCATAGCCTGTCATATTGGGATGTCCGTATACCTGAAACGGGAGTGAGGTCCCTCTGCCCAGACTGACGGGAGTGGCCTCAAAATAGCAGGTAGCCGGATACAGATAGACGGCTTTCATGTTCGGCAGGTTGGGAGAGGGGGGAATGGGTAATGTGTATTTTGTCTGGTGCGTATAATTCTTGCAGGGTATGACGGTAAGGTCGCACACGCGTGAGGCCGGTAACCAGCGTTCTCCGTTTACCATTAATGCCAGTTCGCCCAGTGTCATGCCATGTACAATGGGAATAGGCAACCAACCCACTCCGGATTTGTATTTCATGTCCAGTATTGGTCCGTCTACATAATGTCCGTTCGGATTGGGGCGGTCCAGCAACAATACCTTGCGGTTGTACTCGGCGCAGGCGTCCATCAGTCGGCACATTGTTATATAATAGGTATAGAATCGCAAGCCTACATCCTGGATGTCAATAACCAATATATCAAATTTTCTCATGGATGCTTCGCTCGGTTTCTTGTCTTTCCCGTCGTAAAGAGAAAGGATAGGGACGCCCGTTTTCTTGTCGACCGAACTGGATACGTGCTCTCCTGCATCCGCATCTCCGCGAAAACCGTGTTCAGGTGAAAAAATAGCTACTACATTGAATTTGTTTTCCAGCAGTATGTCCAGTAAATGCTTGTCTCCCACCATTCCGGTGTGATTGGAGAAGATTGCAATCCGTTTTCCTTTCAGGATTGGAAAATACTCTGAAGTTTGTTCATCGCCTAAGACAATGCGCTCTTTTTGTGCCTGACACAGTAATGAGCTACATAGCAGGATGGTTAATAGTAGCAGTTTCTTCATAATAGTATTACTTAAGGAGAATTTGTATGGAACAAAGATACTTTTTATTTTAATATCAAAAACACTTATTTGGGAATATTTAGTATTATAATTATTAATTCACAATTACGACAAAACGCTCTTATCTGGTATTCAGGTATATATAGGAAAGAGGTGTATCGAGAAGAAAAACTTTCGTTCTTGATACACCTCTTGTTGTGAGTTATGCTTTTTTTCTGTTACCAGAGAACGGTTTGTGTCAATTTATATCCTTTAGCATTGTACTCGTTGATTTGAGCTTCTCCTACCGGAGCCAGATATGAACGATCGCTGAAATCGTCTCTTGCTTCGGCTGCTTCCGGCACATAGAAACCTGTCATCTCATCGGCGTTGGTTCCGTCATAGACTATGTATTTATATCCGTTACCATCGGGAACTGCTACGGTGGTGATGCCTATGTTGTCTTCTTCAAGATAATTGGGCAGTTCTTCCTCAAGGTTCACCCATAAGCCGAGCATTGTGTCCGGATATGTTTTGTTGTTCATATAATGCAGTTTCTTCCAACGTTTCAAATCAAGCAAACGGGAGTGCTCGTATACAAACTCCATGCGGCGTTCGCGGCGGATTTCCCAAATCAGCGGATCTACTTCGTAATCTCCTGCTACCAAATTGCCTTTGTCTCTATCTGGGTCGAAGTCGGCAGTGATGTCACTTAACATCATAGGTGCGGTTTGTTGCAAGCCTTTTTTTATTGCCGTTTCATCGAGAGGACGCTTGCGGATTTGGTTGATTGTTTTTTCGATGTCATCTTGAATGATAGGGTCACCGCCCATCAAAGCCAGTTCGGCTTTGGCCTCCAGCCAGTTTAACATGACCTCTGCCAGTCGCATTACCGGATAATCATTGGTATTAGTTATACTTTTATATTGAGGAGGATAAGTCTTGCCAAAATAGGTCGGGCCTACACGGTCAATGAATTTCCAGCTATAAAGCAAGGTACCTGCCTGGATACGAGGTTCATCCCAGAATGTAGCTTCAAAACGCGGGTCACGGGTTTTGGCCATGTTCTTGACATCAAGTTCGTCTGCTCCGGCAACAGTTGATTTTTTGTACACCTTACCGTCATTGCAGATGAATGATTTGGCTAATGCCAATGTTGCGCCACCTTGGCTTTCCGTACCGTTGGAGTAAGAAGCCACACAGTGAGTTACGTTGACTCCGGCATCATAGTGTCTGTACATCAGTACCTCTTTATTGCTGCTTAGGTCTGTTGAGCCGAACAGACTTTTGAAATCACCGGAAATCTGCCATTGGCTGTTTCCTAATACCTTGTCTCCTGCTTCCTTGGCCATAGTCAGATACTTCTTTGCAAGTTCAGTATCGTTCTTATGATATTTCTGCCAAGTTCCTTCGAATAACATCAGTCTGCTGACGAAACCGGCTGCAATAAATCTGTTCAGATATTGGGCTCCGTCATTTTCACGGATATTATTTAATGCAAAGTCAAAGTCATTGTACACATGTTCCATGACTTCGTTGCGTGGCGTGCGGTCTTTATACATTTCATCGGTATCTGCATCGCTAATGGATTTTCCATAATAGGGTACATCACCAAAGGTTTCTACCAGACGGCAGTATTCAAATCCACGGAAGAATCGGGCTACTCCCATCCAGTGGTTATAGGTTTCTTCTTCCAGCGCACTTTTATACTTCTCCAGTTTGTCAATCATTATATTCCATTTGCGTACCCAGGCAAAGTTCCAGTTGCCGGCTGCGTATTGGGAAATCCAGGAGTTGGCGAGGTCGCTGGTGTTGTAACTTCCGCGGCTGGTGGGAACGGTATTCTCAAAAGAGGTCTGTTTTCCGGATGAAGCATTGTCATCAGAAAAATTGTATCCTCTTAAAGGAGCGTATGCGCTGCCCCAGCTATTGTTGTAACCCACAAAATAAACGGGGTATGCTTCGTTGACATAGAGTCGGTATTCGTTATCTGTCTTTCCATACGTTTCGTCCAGTGGCTTTGTCAATTCCGGACGTTCCAGGATAGAGTCGCACCCGCTTGTCATAAAGGTTGCGGCAGAAAGTAAAGCAAATATATATTTTTTCATATAATTCAGTTTATTAGAAGTTCAATTGTACACCTACTGACACACTCTTGAAAGTCGGGGTTCCTACACCGGTACGGCCGCTGTTATAGTTCTCTGCATTGAACATGGAGTAACCGGAGATTGCTTCCGGATCAATAGGAAGTCCGTTCAGGTTGTCAAATGTAAAGAAGTTTTCTAGCGCCAGATAGATGCGTGCCTTTTGCATGCGTACTTTCTTTATGATATTTTCCGGAAGAGAATAACCTAATGTGATATTCTTGATGCGGAAATAAGACATATCCAGCAGATAGCGTGACTGTTTGTAATAGTTGTAAGCATCGTTCGATCCGGATTGGTTCCATGGACGTGCATAGAAAGCTCCTGTGTTCTCTTCAGTCCAGTAGTCACTTGCGATAGCGTCAGGAATAGCACCGTCGGCAGTATTATAACCGGGAATGGCAAGGAAACCGTTACCCCATATCTGACGTTTGCCTACACCTTGCATAAAGATAGAAAAGTCAAAGCCTTTATAATCTGCGCCCAGACGGATACCGTATTCAAATCTCGGTGTTTCATTACCAATTATTTCCTTATCGCCCGGGTCTTCTACAGTGCCGGCGCCATTACCCAGTTTTCCGTCTCCATTCAAGTCGGCATATTTTACGTCGCCCGGACCAAATTTGAAGTCACCGGATTGCAGGAAGTCCTGATATACTCCGTTCGGGTCTTTCAGTTTGTTCATTTCTTTAGCACCCGGAGTGCCTGCTGCCACTTCTTTTCCGTTCAAAGCCCATACAGTAACCAGTTCGCCGTTATTGTCATATACGAAATCATCTTTCTGATACAAACGTTCTGTTCTATAGCCCCATATTTCGCCATATTTCTTGCCTACATAATAATCGCTGATTAAACGCGTATCACTGTATTCTGTAATTTCAGTTTGGGCATCAGACAACGTGAACATGGCATTAATGCCTAATCCGTTGTTGAAACGGTGGTTGTAATCCAATGAAACTTCCCAGCCACGTGTTCTTAAAGAACCGTAGTTGCCTTTGGGAGCGGCTGCACCGAATGTATAGGCAATGCCCGAACCCGGTACAATCATATTACGTGTATCGCGTTGATACCAGTCGAATGTTACACCGAAATCACCGTGGAAGAAACGCGCATCAAATCCCAAGTCGAGTGTGGCTATGTCCTGCCATGTAATAGAAGAAGCAACGGCAGAAGGAGTACCGCGATAGAATAATTTCTGACCATCGGCACCCAGCCAGTTTACTTGTCCTGTGCCGAGAGAGGATACATACAAGCCGTTATCTACGGTTTGGTCGCCAATGATACCCCATGAACCGCGAAGCTTCAATGAGTTCAATGCGGGTTTTGCCCATTCCATAAAAGCTTCTTCACTTAAGCGCCAACCGGCTGAGAATGAAGGGAACCAACGCCATTTCATACCAGAGGGGAACTTGGATGTACCGTCATAACGTAAATTGGCTTCCAACAGGTACTTTTCTTTGTAATTATAGTTGATACGACCGAAGTAACCCATTTGACCTTCCCATTTTTGGTTTCCGCTTGCGGTCTGAGTGCCAACTGCGAGGTCGAACTGCGGGTTGGTGATATCTGTCAAATCTGTAATTTGTGACCAGTTGTCTTCATAGTCATAAGTCACCAGATTCATACCAAGCAGAAACTTGAAGTTGTTATCGTCGTTTATTTGCCAGTTGTAATCGGTGGTTGCATTGAAGGTATGGCGACGTGCTCCCGAAGATTTTCTGTAGATATGGTCGGGATTTGAACCATGGGGAGTATATTCTTCGTACGGAAGTTTGTATGCGGGCATTGCACCTTCGGCTGCTGCGTCTACTTGTTGTCCCAGGTTGTTTACATAAATCTGATTGCCGTTGGCATCGGTTCTCGGTACACCGGCACTCCATGCGTTTGCTGCGCTATATCGTGTTCCGGGTTTCTTGATAACTCCTGTTTCGTTGGCATATGTATAGTCAAAATCAAATTTCCAGTCTTTGGTCACATTTACGGTTGTACCCAAGCTTATGTTGAGGTAATTATCTACTTGTGAAGCTGTATTGGCTTGTTTTGTTTCAGACCACGGACTGCGCAAGTCGTTTCCGTCTTCATTGACACCTAACGGCATGTTAGGACCCCAGCGATACAAGTACAGCCACGGGTCGGCAGTAGTGGATGAGGTAGAATAAGGGTATCTCTTGTCACGTGAGGAGAAGATAGAACCCGCACGTATAGTCAGATATTTGTTGATTTCGGTGCTTAAACGTACGGATGCGTTGTAGCGTGTAAAATCGTCTTTCTTGGCAGGCTTCATCATACCGTTCTGATGCAGATATCCTAAGCCGATGTTGTAAGTTGTCTTGCCACTTTTGCCGTTGATTGAAACGTTGTGTGAGTGAGTCGGTGCCCATTCGCGTATCATATAATCATACGGGTCGAAAGTTCTCAGACCGATATTTCGTCCATTGGCATCCACATACCAGTCTCGCCCATATACATAAGGGTCGTCGGGACCTAACTTGCCGCCATATTTGTTTTGCCATTCGCGGGCACGCTCCAATCCGGATTCTGTCATAAAGAATGAAATACCGCCGGTGGCTGTTTTTCCGGAGCGCTTCATTGCTTCTACGCTATATTCCAAAGCATTGAACTGTCCCATTTTCATCTCTTTTGCCATGTTTTGGAAAGAGAGATTGCCCTGATAAGAAACATTGACCCTATCACTCTTGGCGCCTTTTTTCGTTGTAATCAATACTACGCCGAATGCTGCTTTCGCACCGTAAATAGAAGCAGATGCAGCATCTTTCAGTACAGAAATGCTTTCTATATCATCGGGGTTGACCATTTGGATAGAAGGTATTTCTACGTTGTCGAGCAAAATCAAAGGTGTAGCTTCTCCTTCGATGGAACCGATTTGTCCGCGTATCTTAATAATCGGGTCAGAACCGACTTCGCCGCTTGGTACCTGGATGGATAAGCCCGGGGTGGTACCTTGCAAACCACGACCGATATCGGCAATAGGACGTCCTTCCAATGTCTGATTCACGTTAACGGAAGCGACTGCTCCTGTCAGGTTCTCTTTTTTCTGTGAGCCGTAACCTACGACTACTACTTCATCCAATAATTCAGTGTCGTCTTTCAACACTACCCGTAGATTAGGAGTGGCCTTTATTTCTTGAGTGGTATACCCCACAAAAGAAATCTGTAAAAGTGCTCCTGCTGTAACATTCATTCTGATTTTTCCATTGATGTCCGTAATGCCGCCATTGGTAGTACCTTTTTCTACAACGTTGGCGCCAATGATAGGCTCGCCTTGGGCATCTACTACTAAAACATTTACAGCGACAGACTGCATCTGCTCTGTTACGCCATGGTTTTCATGGGAAGTAGATCGGGCAGCAAAAGTGTTACTGCTGCCAAGAAACAGTGCACAGATAGCCACTGTCATGAGGATTTTATGATTTTTAATTCCTCTTTTTTTGCGATCTTCATTCATAAGTGATTGATGATTTTGTTGTTAATAAAAATAGTTTTTCAGTTAGGTAAAAAAAAGGGAGGATTAAGGGGTAAAATGAACTGTATATCCTCTAAGTCTCTTCATTGCTTCATAGGCATTTCTTCAATTTAAGGGTTCATAAATGATATGTTGTATCTCTTTTTTCTCTAAAAATCCAAGTTCACCGGGAACTTGGTATATATTAATTTTAAACTAAATCCAGTTAATTTCTTAACCTTGCCAGTCGTTTTAAGAGATAAATCTTATTATTAACAAAGGTGATAAAGTATTTTGTGTACTTCACACGTAACAAAGATATTATATTATTCAATATCAAGAACATTTCTTTGCATTTTTTTAATCTTATACTTTTAAATTTGCAAAGGCAGTCTTTATATACCTTATATATATTAGAGTTTAAGGTTCTTCTATATTTAAAGAATGAAATTCTATCAGTCCATTCATCGGAGTTTCTTCAATTACGTCGAGCTCAATTCCAAACTCACCGGCAACTTCTCTTAAGATGTCCGCATAGCTATAGGCCAATGAGCCAACAAATCTGATGGGATAATTCTTATAGTCGTACTGGCAGACATTACGAGTGAAAAATCCTTTTAAATTATTAGTTATCAGTTCAAATACATAGTCATCGTTTGTATAGTCTGCCAAGAAGTAAGAAATTGTTGAGAGGAAACGGTTTGGGAAAGGACGGTTATATACCGATTCCATTACTTCATTAGAGCTGATACGAAATTTTTCAAAAAAATCGGCCATTACATCCTTAGGTGCCAAGCCTTTTAACACATCAGACAGAAACATTTTGCCTAACACAGCTCCACTGCCTTCATCGCCCAGGATATAACCACCTGCCTTGACGTTCTTGACTACTATTTTCCCGTCATAAAAGCATGAATTAGAGCCTGTTCCCAAGATACAGGCAATGCCGGCTTCACATTTAAACAGACCGCGTGCCGCTGCAAGCAGGTCACTTTCAACCTGAATAGGGGTCTTGAATTGTGCTACTAAAGATGCACCCAATATATTCTTTTTTTCATAAGAGGTACATCCGGCTCCATAATAATATACTTGTTCCAATTTCTTTTTGAAAAAAATATCGGGCAATCCTAAACGTACACTCCGGCTAATTTCTCTTCTTGTTTGAAAAAAAGGATTCAATCCCTCGGTAAAAACACGCTGTATCAAGTGGTTGTCTTCAACCAGTGCCCATTCAGTTCTTGTAGAACCACTTTCCGCAATCAGTTTCATAGCTAATTAGTTTTAGAATTGAATACAAATATATAGTTATTTTTAATATTCTTGCGATAATTCTTCAAAAAGTTTACTTCATGGTTCATAGTTCGTATCCGTCGTTGTAAGTTGTCCTTTCTGAATAAAATATTTGTAAGGTGATAACTGTTGGTACATCTGCTGTAAATAAATAGTTGCTTGTTTATTTTTAATTCGTTAGACAGTTGTTGCCCTTTCGTTAGACTAAGGTTTAACGAAAGGGCAACAACTGTCTAACGAAAGAGTAACGGCCGTTTAACGAATTGCTATTTGCAGCCGTAGAGAGTAAAGGATATGAAAAGATATGCAAAAAGCCACTATTCGGGCACTTAATCTTTTCTGATACCACACTGAAAATAAAATGTTCCGCCCAAGTTCCCGGTGGACTTGGAATTTTAGAGAGAAAAGAGATACAACATACCATTTATGAACCCTTAAATTGAGAAATGCCTATGGAAAAGTGAAAACACAAGAGTTTGGGTGATTCTATCCTACTCTTATTAATTTCTATCTTACCATTTTTGGAAAAAACTATTTTTAATTAACAAAATCATCAATCACTTATGAATGAAGATTGCAGAAAAAGAGGATTGTCTAATAAAAAGATCCTCACGGTAGTAGCAATCAGCACCTTGCTATTAAGCAGCGGAAACGTGATAGCTACTCAGACTACCATTGACGGTTCTTTGAGAGTGACAGAACAGTTGCAAACTCAAATAGTCAATGGTTTGGTTGTAGATGTAAACGGAGAACCGGTTATCGGAGCTAGTGTGGTAGAGAAAGGTACGACAAATGGTGGAATAACTGATATTAACGGAAAGTTTACATTGAATGTAAAGCCGGGTTCAACCTTACAAATCTCTTTCGTTGGCTATCAAACTCAAGAGATAAAAGCAACCAAGACGGTAAAGGTTGTTTTAAAAGAGGATAGCGAGTTACTTTCGGAAGTTGTTGTGGTGGGCTATGGAACTCAAAAGAAAGCTAATTTAACAGGTGCAGTTGCAACAGTCGACGTAAATAAAACATTGGACAGTCGTCCTATTGCGGATATCGGTCGTGGACTTCAAGGTTCAGTGCCGGGTGTTAATATTACAATTCCAACGGGAGAAATCGGTTCGGACCCTTTGATTAAAATTCGCGGTCAAATTGGATCCATTTCGGGAAATAATACTCCGCTTATTTTGTTGGATAACGTGGAAATTCCAAGTATTCAGATGGTTAATCCCAACGATGTCCAGTCTATTTCCGTATTGAAAGATGCAGCTTCATCTTCTATTTATGGTTCAAAAGCTGCGTTTGGCGTTATTTTGATAACAACTAAATCGGGAGCGCAAACAGATAAATTTGAAGTTAGCTATTCCAATAACTTTTCTTGGCAAGATCCTGCCAAAAGCATTGAAATTGGTGGAATTGAAGCCTTGCAGTACACATTGGATGCTCAAATAAACAGAGGAGAACCGATGCCGGCGGGTGGCTTTTGGCGTATTAGTCCCGAAAGCCTGGAGAAAGCCATAGAATGGCAGAAACAGTATGGAGGAAAGGTAAAATGGAATGATCCGGTAGTATATGGCCGTGACTGGTATTATGACGGAAAAGATAAATATGGATATAGACTCTATGATGCGGCTAAAGCTATGGTCAGGAACTGGGCTCCGACCATGAGTCATAATTTATCGGTAAATGGTAAAAGCGGCAAGACCAGTTATAATATAGGATTGGGGTATTTGGATCAGAGTGGTATGTCTAAGACTGCCAAGAAGGACGACTTCAAACGATATAATGCATCGGTCAGTGTAACATCGGAATTGAATAAATATCTTACAGTGAGAGCTAGTTCTATCTATTCCGACCGTAATAAACGTTATCCGGGTATTGGTAATACTTCTGCTGACCCTTGGTTGTATATGTATCGTTGGAGCCCATTGTTTCCGATGGGAGTGACAGAACATGGCAATCCTTTGAAAGAGCCGTCGTATGAAATGGCTGCATCAAATACAGATAATCTGCAAAATAAATATTATAACGTTAACCTGGGTTTTACATTGAATATTACGAAGAATTGGGATGTTAAATTTGATTATACTTACGACAGACAAACTTCGGAAACAAATTCGTCTGTAACCCAATACGAGGCCGGTGCTACATGGTATGCGCCTACGGCGTGGATAGAGAACGGCAGTCAGGTCTTTGTCAATGAACAAGGCGAAAGAGTAGACACGGGAGGTATGCCGGCATACCGTTTCCCTGTAGAAAAATATTATAACAGTTCGGGTCCGGGAGCTAGTCAGGTCGGCTATCAGAATAAATCGGTAGATAATAATACGTTTAATATTTATACCACCTATAACCTGCAATTGGGAGCTGAAAAAGAGCATGCCTTTAAGTTTATGGTGGGTATGAACAGGGTTACCAGTAAATGGAGTTTGCATAAAGGGTGGAAAACAAATCTTATTGATTTGACAAACCCGCAATTTCCATTGGCATCCGGTGACCAGTTCATTGAAGGAGACCGCAACTGGGAAGCTCAATTAGGTTTCTTCGGACGTCTGAATTATTCTTTTGAAGACAGATATTTCTTAGAAGCTAATATACGTAGGGATGGTTCATCTAAATTTCCGAAGAATTTGCAGTGGCGTTGGTTCCCTTCTTTTTCTGCCGGTTGGGTGTTTACCAATGAGAGTTTCATGAAACCGGTTGAAAATATTTTGAGCTTTGGTAAGTTTAGGGCTTCATGGGGTAGTATTGGCGATCAGACGGTATCCAATACCTTGTACAAAGCCATATTGGCTGACGGCCAATCGTCATGGTTGGACGGAAGCGGTAATAAGATGCCTTTGTACGGTACTCCTTCGTTAGTGGACAGTGATATCAGTTGGCAAGAGATTGAGACTTTGGATTTTGGAGTAGACCTGCGTTTCTTTAAGAATAAATTCGGAGTAACTTTCGATTGGTATCGTCGGGATACGAAAAACATGATTATTGAAGGAGAAAGCTTGCCGGTGACACTTGGTGCTACAGCTCCTAAAGGTAATTACGGTAGTTTGAGAACCAAAGGTTGGGAGTTGTCGGCTGATTTTACCCATCGTTTTTCCAATGGATTGGGAATTAATGTTATGGCTTCTATTTCCGATGCAACTACCTATATAACCAAAGGCGCGGACTATCTGACTCCATGGGAAGACCGCAAATTAGGGACAACCTATTCTACCGGAAGACGATATGGCGATATTTATGGTTTTGTGACAGATAGATTGTTTCAAAAGGAGGACTTTGTTTACGGAGCAGACGGACAAATAGAAAAAATTACTGTCATTTATAACGGGACAGCGCATACTACCAATAAACAATCTTCCCCATATCCGGTGTATCAGGTACATTATGAAGACAATAACAAATTGATTTTTGCACCGGGTGACGTTAAGTTCGTGGATTTGGACGGAGACGGTTATATCACGCCGGGAACAGGTACGAATGGTAATCCCGGTGACCAGACTGTGATTGGCAATTCTACTCCTCGTTATGAGTATAGCTTCCGTTTGGGAGCGGATTATAAGGGGATTGATTTTTCAATCTTCTTCCAAGGCATCGGCAAGCGTCAGATTTGGGGTAGCGGTCAGTTGGCTATTCCCGGATATAATGCCAAAGAGGGTGCTCTTCCCAAAACCTTCATAACCGATTATTGGACAGAAGAGCGTACGGATGCATTTTATCCGAGAGCATGGAATTTGGGTGGAAGCAATACTGGTTTCAGTATGCAGAAACAGTCACGCTATTTGCTGGATATGTCTTACCTGAGAATCAAGAATATAACGTTGGGATATACTTTCCCGGAGAATCTTCTTTCAAAAGTGTATATATCCAAGGCCAGACTCTATATGTCATTAGAGAACTTCTTTACATTTGACAAGCTGAACGGATTGCCTATCGACCCGGAGGCTATCTCAGGTTATTCGATGTTCAGGTCTGACTCAAACTATAACTTGGGACGTACGGGTATGGGCACACCTGTTTTCAAGACTTTATCATGTGGCGTTCAATTAACCTTCTAAAAAAGAATAATTATGAGATTTAAAATATATATGATTTTAACCGGAATCATCTTCCTGTTTACGAATTGTAATGATGTGCTGGACCGTCCTTCATTGACTACATCGGAAGATGATGCTTACTGGACCAGTGAGGATAGGGTACGTTTGTATGCCAATGCCTTTTATACCAACTTCTTTGTAGGATATGGATTGAAGTATGAAACGACGTATGCTCCTAATGCAAATTATACTTTTAATGATGATGCAGTGAGATTGTCCACCCAAACGCAGTTTGGACGGACTGTCCCTACATCAAAAGGCTCAACGAGTCTGGATATGATGTGGCAGAGCGAATTTACCGGTCCGACATGGAATTTTGCTTGGATAAGGAAGGCGAATGTCATGCTTGATCGTGTGTCTGCCAGAATGAAGGATATTCTGACCGAAGAACAATACAATCATTGGATGGGAATAGGCCGTTTCTTCAGAGGAATGGAGTATGCTCGTCTGGTCAATGTTTTTGGTGATGTCCCTTATTACGATACAGAGGTGTTGAATACGGATAAGGATGCCTTGTATAAGGATCGTACTCCGAGAAATGAAGTGATGGATGCCGTTTATGATGATTTTGATTTTGCCATGAAGAATGTCCGTTTGGATGACGGGGATGCACAATATGTGAACCGTTATGTGGTGGCTGCTTTTGTTTCGAGATGGGCATTGTTTGAAGCAAGTTGGCAAAAATATTATTATAAGAATGATGAACGTGCGAAGAAATTTTTTGAGCAGGCTATTACTGCGGCTGACTTGGTAATGAGCAGTGGAAAATATGATATTGTGACTGATTTCCGCTCTTTATTCGGGTCGACGAAAAGTACGAAAGACTGTATCCTGTATCGTACCTATGATGCGGATAAGGGTGTGACTCATTCCATAGCATCGACTTGTAACATGAATGACCCTACCGATGTCGGTCCGAATTTGGATTTGATTAAGGCGTTTATCTGTACGGATGGTAAGGACTGGCAAACTTCTGCAGTTGCCAACGCAGCCGATTTTACTTTAAGTAACCTGATAAAGACAAGAGATGCCAGATTTGAGGCAAGTTTTTACAATAAGCCGACTCCCAGAGCTAAAAGCTGTTATTTGTATGTAACTAAGTTTATCCCTCGGAGTGCATTGGAGTATATTGAAAAAGGCGGTTCTCCGGCTCCGGAATTCCAGGGTGAAAAGAATGTGACTGGCTATCCGGTAATCCGCTATGCTGAAGTTTTATTGAATTGGATTGAGGCTAAAGCGGAACTTGCTACATTGGGAGGGCCGGCGGTTATCCAGACTGATATAGATGAGTCTATTAACAAGATCCGTAACAGACCGATTGCCGAGGAAGCAAAAGCGTTGGGTGTTGTCAAGACAGCAGACATGAAATTAGATGCTCTGCCTGATGATCCGGGTAGAGATGTCACGGTATCTCCGTTACTTTGGGAAATCAGACGGGAAAGAAGAATGGAATTTGCTTTTGAATTCTCACGTATCGTCGATTTGAGACGTTGGAAAAAATTGGAGTACATGGATACCGATAGAAATCAGGATTTGCTGGTAGGTACTTGGGTAAATTTCAAGGATGAGGTTCCCGAAGAACTGAAATCAGAGAATAGCAGGAAAATCAGGGTTATGGGCAAGGATGGAAGTCTGACCGTTTATGATGGCACTAATGCTGCTGCTATGAAAGGATTTTTCTATCCGGAACAGAATAAAGGACGACTGCCCTTCTTGAATGTGCCTAATGTAAACCCATATCTCTCACCTATCGGAATTAATCAAATTGAAGATTATAAGAGTAGAGGGTATACACTTACTCAAACGGAGGGATGGCCGGCAAGTTTGAATTGACGGATACATCCGTGAGTTAACAATGGTTTTTAATTAAAACATGAGATTATGTATAAATTAATAAAAAGTTTAGGATTTATGGCTGTATTGCTTGGTATTAGTCTTGTCTCTTGTGAGGAGGATTATCCTAAAAGCCATATAGCACCTTATGATACGGAGCTTTTAGCAATAAAGATAGTTAATGCCGGGGCAGACGGGAAAACAGTGGTGGAAGGAACAATTGATGAAGCCAATAAGACAATTAATTTTCCCCGTTTGGATGTTGAGACTAATTTTTCAGCTTTGAGCTTTGAGGCGGAACTTTCTGAGGGCGCGGAGCTTCAAACTCCGGTCATGGATTTCTCAATGGATGAGGAAACTTCCGACAAGACTTTGATACTGCGGATTGTAAATAATAAGAGGTATAAGGAATATTTTGTTAAAGTCCGGAAAAGAGTTCCTGTGTATGGGGCTGATTTTGAAAAGCCTACTGTATATAATTTTTCAGGAGATAACATTTATAGTGATTATGCCGATGCTGCATCTACCCGTTGTGCTTCTTATGATGGCGAACATGTATTGGTTGTCAGCAGAGCTACACAACCTCATCTTCTTAAAGTATCGGATTTGAAGAAGGGGGAAATCAACCCGATTCTGCTGGATTTGACTGGAGTTAGCGGTGGTACTTTCTCTTATAACATGGGTGCGTTGAGTAATGGTCATGTATATCTTTCAAGTTTGTCGGGTGCCAAAGCTTCTCCTCTTAAGATTTATCATTGGGAAACACCGGATTCCCAACCGGAAACGATAGCCAATATTAATGTTGGAAGTATCTCCGGAGCAGGAAACAGACATGGTGATAATGCCTCTTATAATATAGATGAGAATGGTAACGGATTTATATTCTTTGGTGATAATGCAGCTACTGATTTTCTAAGAATACCCGTAAGCGGCTATAAAACAGTTGATGCCACTGCCATTAAAGTATTACCGTCAAAATCTGATGCTACGATGGTGACCAATGTATATAGAGTGGGAAATACAGACCAGTATTTATGGTCGGGTGTCAGAATTCCTGTAACATTGGTCAATGAGTCTGTAGGCGAAATATATGCGTCGAGCATAAAAGGAGAGGCTGTGGCTCCAAGGATAATCAACTTTAATGAGGAGCGTTATCTGTTGGTTTGTACCGCTGGTCAGGGTAGTGCATCTACTGCAACCATTGCTTTGGAAATTTATGATTTGAGCAAAGGAGCTACCATAGAAGAGGCTTTGCGGAAATTTGACGAAGGAGACAATCACAATCCTTTGTACCAATTTAAATTAGGTGGAAGTGGAAATGGAAACGCCCTGGCGCAGACAGATTATTATATAGAGAAAGATGAGAACGGGAAAGATGCCAAGCTTTGTGTGTTTGCATCACGCACAGGATCAGGATTTGTAATATGCGAGTTCCCTATTAAGCAGGAAGAGGAATAATATGCTGATTTTCTACATTTAAATTGAATTTTTATATTGTCAACTTGAAAGCCGTCTATTTTAAAATTATCAGGCGGCTTTCTTATTAGAAATTTAAGGATGAAACATTTGAACTATATATATATAATCATTTTACTTGTGCTTGTCGCAGCATGTAGTAAAGACGATGAAGGCATTTTGGATGACGGCACCCATTCTCAGGGAGAAGGTCAGACCTCTTCGTCTGTTCTGCCCGGAAAGGAACTGAGAGGAGTATGGATAGCTACGGTATGGGGGCTTGATTGGCCTATGGAAAAGTATAATGCCGATGTTCAGAAAAAGTTGTATACAGATTATCTGGATTTATTGGTCGGGTATAACATGAATGCGGTATTTTTCCAAATCAGAGGTATGGCAGATGCGTTTTATGAATCGGAATATGAGCCTTGGAGTAAGTATATTACAGGAAGTGCAGGAGTAAGACCCGATTATGATGTTTTAGGATTTCTTGTTGAGGAAGCTCATAAGCGAGGTATCCAGTTTCATGCTTGGTTAAATCCATACCGTATAGCTACGCGTGCAAATAAGAATGCTGCTTTCCCAAAACTGGATGCCAAAATACCCATGGAACTGGTTAAGGATTATGAGAAAATCAGAGTTTATAATCCTGCTTTGCCGGAAGTTCAGGAACGGATTGTAAATATTGTCAAGGAAATTATTACCAAGTATGACGTTGACGGTATTCACATGGATGATTATTTCTATCCGTCATTGGAAGCTTCTGAGACAATGAATGATGGTGCGGAATTTCAAAAATATGGGAAGGATAAATTTAAGAATGTCGAGGATTTCAGGCGTAATAATGTAAATACCGTAGTTAGGAATATCCAGAAAACTATTATTGAGACTCGTCCGGAAGTGATTTTCTCTATTAGTCCGGCAGCTGATATGGAGCGTAATTACAACACATTGTTTGCAGATGTCAATACGTGGGCAAAGGAAGGCTGGGTGGATGTGGTTATTCCGCAGCTGTACTTTGCCACAGGTAATGATGCTACCAGTTTTAATCTGAGGTTGGATTTATGGTCGCAATATACATATGAAAACCACTTATTGATAGGATATGGCATTTATAAATTTGGTGATTCGCAATATGGAAGTAAGTTTCAATCGTCAGATGACTTAATGAAGCAGTTTGAACTGGCAAGTGCAAAGCCGAAGGTAAAGGGAAGTGTATTGTACAGTGCCAAGAACTTGGTAGAAAATAAGGTTGGTATTGCAGATGCGGTCAAGGCTATATATGGAAAGAAAGTATTGCCTCCTTATTTAGGACGAACTGCTGCAGTGCTTCCTCCGACACCGGACAATATCAGGTTGAATGGGGCTGATTTGTCTTGGGGAGCGGTTTCAAATGTTGCTTATTACGCTATATATAAAGATAATGGGAAAGAGCGGAAAGCCGATTTGGTAGGTATTACCCAAGGAACGTCATTTAAATTATCGGAAAAGGGAGTTTATTTTGTGACTTCGTTATTCAAAAATAATGCAGAAAGTGAGATTTCAGAAACTGTGTCTTATTGATATACTTAAAACGACTTGAAATCGGAAGTCTCAAGCAACATAGTCAAGGGTGTGTTAAAAATGAATGCTGTAATAGTAATGACATTCTATTTTTGACACACCCTTATCGGTTTATGGATTAGGAGAAATTTTAAAGCGCTTTCTCTCTAATCAGATACTCTGCAATCTGTACCGCATTCAATGCAGCGCCTTTTTTGATCTGGTCGCCCACAATCCAGAAAGTCAATCCGTTCTCGTTGGTGAGGTCCTTGCGGATACGTCCTACATATACAGGGTCTTTTCCTGCGAGGAACAGCGGCATCGGATATTCTTTCTCTGCCGGATTGTCCATTAATACCAGTCCGTCACCTTTGGCAAATGCTTCACGTGCCTCCTCGATAGAGATGGGCCGTTCTGTCTCTACCCAGATACTTTCCGAATGCGAGCGGAGGGCAGGTACACGGACACATGTTGCGCTGACTTTGATGTCGGAGTGCATAATCTTACGTGTTTCGTTGTACATCTTCATCTCTTCCTTGGTATACCCGTTTTCAGTGAATACATCAATCTGGGGAATCAGATTGAATGCCAGTTGATAGGCAAATTTCTCCACGGTCACGGGTTCACCCGCCAATACTTGGCGATATTGTTCGTACAACTCATCCATAGCAGCGGCGCCTGCACCGCTTGCAGCCTGATACGTGGATACGTGTACGGTTTTTATATGAGAAAGCTGTTCGATGGCTTTCAGTGCCACTACCATTTGGATAGTAGTACAGTTAGGATTGGCGATAACGCCGCGCGGACGGTCTTTGGCATCGGCGGCATTGACTTCGGGTACAACCAAAGGAACATCGGCATCCATACGGAAAGCGCTTGAATTGTCAATCATCACAGCGCCGTGCTTGGTGATTGTTTCAAGATACTCTTTAGAGGTGCCTGCGCCTGCGGAAGTGAAAGCAATGTCAACCCCTTTAAAGTCATCGTTGTGTTGCAAGAGTTTAACCTCGATCTGTTTACCGCGGAAGGTATATTTAGTGCCGGCACTGCGTTTAGAACCGAACAATACTAACTCGTCCAACGGGAAATTCCTTTCATCGAGCACTCGCAGGAACTCTTGTCCTACGGCTCCGCTTGCTCCAACAATAGCTACTTTCATTTTTCTTTTGTTTTAATTTAGTTTATAAAATAGTTCTAATCTATCTATAAATGATAGAGTTGGCTGCAAATTTATAACAAATTGCTGTATGACACCGCATAAAGTGAAAACTTTTTCGTTATTTTGCAGTTAAAACCTAAAACTCACTGCGTATGGACTGGCTCAATTTCAGTTTGACACTTCCTGTAACAGACCCTACATGGATATTCCTCCTTGTACTCCTTATTATATTGTTTGCGCCCATATTGCTGAATAAATTGCGTATACCGCACATCATCGGTATGATTCTGGCGGGATTGGTGATTGGCGAGCATGGCTTCAATATCTTGGTGCGCGACAGCAGTTTCGAGTTGTTCGGCAAGGTCGGACTTTATTATATCATGTTCCTGGCAGGGTTGGAAATGAATATGGGCGATTTCAAGAAGAATCGCGGAAAGGCTGTGATGCTGGGATTGCTGGCTTTCGTCATTCCGATAGGCATAGGCTTGGTTACCAATATGATGTTGCTGAAGTATAGTCTCGTGACGTCCATATTGCTGGCAAGTATGTATGCCTCGCACACGCTGGTGGCTTACCCGATTGTAATTCGTTACGGTGTGTCCCGTCATCGCAGTGTAAGTATTGCTGTGGGCGGTACGGCTGTGACGGATACGCTTACGTTGCTGGTGCTGGCAGTGGTGGGCGGTCTGTTTAAAGGGGAGTCCGGTGGACTGTTCTGGCTGTGGCTGGTGGTTAAGGTCATATTCCTCGGAGCGCTGATTATGTATTCGTTCCCACGCATCGGACGCTGGTTCTTCCGCCGCTATGATGATAACGTGATGCAATTTATTTTCGTGCTTGCCATGGTTTTTCTGGGAGCGGGTTTAATGGAGTTCGTGGGAATGGAAGGCATCTTGGGAGCATTCTTGGCAGGGCTGGTCTTGAACCGCCTCATACCGCATGTATCACCGTTGATGAATCATCTGGAGTTTGTCGGTAACGCTCTGTTCATACCTTATTTCCTGATAGGGGTGGGCATGCTGATTGATATTCATGTCATCTTCGGGCAGGGAGACGCTTTGAAGGTGGCTGCCGTTATGATTGTTGTGGCGCTGGTGGGCAAGTGGATCGCTTCCTGGCTGACGCAGAAAATTTATAAAATGGCTCCCATAGAGCGTGAGCTGATGTTTGGCTTGAGCAATGCACAAGCAGCAGCTACGCTGGCGGCGGTATTGGTGGGTTATAATATCATCTTGCCGAACGGTGAGCGTTTGTTGAATGAGGATGTGCTGAACGGTACGGTATTGCTGATTCTTGTGACATGTGTGGTGAGCTCCTTTATTACGGAAAGGGCCGCACGCAAGATTGCCATGTGCGAGGCGCATCTGGAAGAGGAGCGTACGGTTGAGGCGGAAAGGATTCTTATTCCGGTGGCGAATCCGGATACGATTGAATATCTGATGAACCTGTCCTTGTTGATACGTGATACCAAACAGAAAGATAATCTGTTGGCTTTGAACGTAATCAATGACAACAATACTTCCGAGGGTTTGGAGCTTCGCGGTAAAAGGTATTTGGAGAAGGCAGCCATGATTACGGCTTCTGCCGATGTGCCGTTGCGCCAGATTACACGGTATGACTTGAATATTGCTTCGGGTATTATCCATACGGCGAAAGAATATGAGGTGACCGATGTGATTATCGGTTTGCACCGTAAGGTCAATATTGTAGACTCTTTCTTCGGTATGCTTGCCGAGAACCTGCTGAAAGGACTGCATCGCGAAGTTATGATTGCCAAATTCCTGATTCCGATTAATACGATACGGCGAATCATCATAGCCGTTCCTCCCAAGGCGGAATACGAAGCAGGCTTTCAGAAGTGGGTGGAGCATTTTTGCCGGATGGGCGGTACGTTGGGCTGCCGGGTACATTTCTTTGCAAACGAGGAAACAACTGTACAGTTGCAGGCATTGGTGAAGAAAAAGTATGGACAGACCTTGACGGACTTCTCTCGTCTGGATGATTGGGGGGATTTGCTGATATTGACCGGGCAAGTGAATTACGACCATTTGCTTGTAGTGATAAGCGCACGTAGGGGATCCATTTCTTACGACAGCTCCTTCGAGAAGCTCCCGGCGCAGTTGAGCAAATATTTTTCCAATAATAGTTTGATTGTACTTTATCCCGACCAGTTGGGCGAACCCCAGGATGCCGTCTCTTTCTCTAATCCGCGAAATGAGGCGCAGCATTACGAGAAGGTAGGAAAGTGGGTTTATAAATGGTTTAAGGAAGATTAGTAAGTGATTAGTGATTAATGATTAGTGGTTGGCGATGATGGAGGATTGGAAACAGAGAACCCGGCTTTTGCTGGGAGAGGAGAAAATGGAAAGGCTGCAACAGGCGCATGTGCTGGTTGTAGGTCTTGGCGGAGTAGGCGCTTATGCAGCCGAAATGATATGCCGTGCAGGTGTGGGGCGGATGACGATTGTGGATGCGGATACGGTGCAGCCTACTAATATAAATCGTCAACTGCCTGCTTTGCATTCCACTATGGGGAGGGAGAAAGCGGAGGTTTTGGCGGCACGTTTCAAAGATATCAATCCGGACATACAGCTGACGGTGCTGCCGGTATTTCTGAAAGACGATAATATACCCGAACTGCTTGATGCCGCCCGATATGATTTTATAGTGGATGCCATTGATACGCTTGCTCCCAAATGCTATTTGATAGCGGAAGCACTGAAACGGCATATTAAGATTGTATCGAGTATGGGGGCGGGTGCAAAGAGTGATATTACGCAGATACGTTTTGCCGATATATGGGATACCTATCATTGCGGATTGAGTAAGGCGGTGAGGAAACGTTTGCAGAAGTTAGGGATTAAACGTAAACTTCCGGTTGTATTCAGTACCGAGCAAGCCGACCCTAAGGCAGTGCTGTTGACGGAAGATGAACAGAATAAAAAGTCTACTTGCGGAACTGTAAGCTATATGCCGGCTGTATTCGGCTGTTACCTTGCGGAATACGTCATTAAAAGGTTGTAATAGGGCTATCAAACAGTTAGAACGTACCTATGTGTTAAAGATAAAATGTGTCATGACCGTAAGGAATAAACAGTAACTAAAACAATGATACGATTAGAAGGAATAACGAAGAGTTTCGGCAGTTTACAGGTGTTGCGGGGCATCGACCTGGAGATAAAAAAAGGGGAGGTGGTCAGCATTGTCGGTCCCAGCGGTGCGGGCAAGACCACTTTGTTGCAGATTATGGGAACTTTGGACATGCCCGATAGTGGTTCGGTAACGATTGACGGTACATTGGTGAATTGCCTGAAGGAGAAAGAACTCTCTGCCTTCCGTAATAAGCATATAGGCTTTGTTTTTCAGTTCCATCAGTTGTTACCGGAATTTACGGCTTTGGAGAATGTAATGATACCGGCTTTCATTGCCGGAATGGGACAGCAGGAAGCCAGAGCGGCGGCTGCCGAAATATTGGACTTCATGGGATTGGCGGAACGCGCTTCGCACAAGCCCAATGAGTTGTCCGGTGGCGAGAAGCAAAGGGTTGCCGTTGCCCGTGCGCTCATCAATCATCCTGCGGTGGTGTTGGCGGATGAGCCGTCCGGAAGTTTGGATACGCATAATAAGGAAGAGCTGCACCAACTGTTCTTTGATTTGCGTAACCGTTTGGGCCAGACATTTGTAATTGTGACGCATGATGAGGGATTGGCACAAATCACCGACCGTACCATTCATCTGAAAGACGGTGAAGTTTGTAAGGAATAGCTGTCTGTCTCTTCATTATTCAAAACAAACATAGCGGCTAAGCCGCTCCAAATCGCTTTCGGTAAATTCTTCGTGGAGGGCAAAGGGTTTGAGGTTGTGGAGCATTCCTTTCTTTTTACGGTATTCCACAAGGGCTTTTGCCTGGTAAAAGTTTATATAAGGATGGTTGCGAAGGCGCTCTATGCCGACCCGGTTCAGATTGATGCGCCGGATTTCAGAAGGCGTAACGGTGAACCATGCTTGCAGTTGGCGATAATCCAAATGAATTTCCTGCAATTGCTCTATTCGGTAGAAGCCGCCTAAACGTTGCCGATAGTTCACTATCGACCGGGCTATGCCGCTGCCTACGCCGGGAACTTTCTTCAATTCAGTGGTATCTGCATGATTTAAGTTAAGCACGGTGCCTGCCGGATATTTATAAATACTGTCTTTGGGTGCCTGCTGAAGAGTGAGTAGAGAGGTCGCCTTTCTTATAGTGTCTTCTGCCGTAAAATAGATGTAGGGAGAGAGCGTTTGGTACTGTTCTTCTGTCAATCCATATACTTTTTTGAAATCTTCGGCCTTACGGAACTTTCCCCCTTTGCTTCGATAACGTAAGATGTTCTTTGCCATCCATGCAGGAAGACCTAAGCGGCAGAAGGTGACGGAGTCCGTACGGTTAGGGTCGAAAGGAGCTAATACAACTGTTCTCTTTTTATATCTCTCCGATTTTTTGAAACGGCTGTTCTCGTTTTTTTCTTGTTCCCGCACAGAACCGATAAAGTTGTCGTATTCTTTCAAGGCGGCAGCCTGTATCCTGGATTCTTCTTCAGAAAGTTGCCTGCTGTTTTGCCGGAAAGAATAGATATACCCGGAGAGAAAGATGAGGACTATCCCAATGATGAGAACAAGGATACCTCGCCTTTCTCCCCGGGAGAAGTATAAGAAGTCTTTAAACGGATTCTTCATTATGGTTTATTTGAAGAAGCCCAACTCGTTGATGAAAATAAGTCCGATTCCTATTGGGGCGATATATTTCAGAATGAAGATTAGTAATCTGTATATATGTATATTTAAAGTTCCGTTATTGCTGACTTCTTCCCATACAATCTTTTTATCCAGGTACCATCCGGTGAAGATAGAGATAAAGAACCCGCCTAAGGGCAACATGATTTTAGCGGTGACGAAGTCGAATAAATCGAACAGGTTAAGGCCGAAAATCGTATAACTCTTTCCTACGCCCAATGACAACGAACACAACACTCCCAGCACGATACAGCCGGCGGTAACCAGTTTGGCTGCTTTTCCTCGTGTAAACTTGAACTCCTCATGCAGATATGCTGTTACCACTTCGTGTAAGGAAATGGTTGAAGTCAATGCCGCCAGCGCCAGCAAAACGTAGAACATGATGGATAAGGCGATTGCCAGCCAGGGTATGTTGCCGAATGCCTGTTGAAATACGTTGGGTAAGGTGATGAACAATAAACTCGGTCCTGCATCCGGCTGGATGCCAACGGAAAACGCCGCAGGGAAGATAATGAATCCGGCAAGAATGGCGACTAACGTGTCGATACCTGCCACATTGAGTGCTGTTTTAGGCAGGTTGGTGTCATTTCTGAAATAAGAAGCGTATGTGCAAAGACATCCCATACCGAGGCTGAGTGAAAAGAATGCCTGTCCCATTGCACCTAAGAAAACATTACCGTCCACTTTGCTGAAGTCGGGTTTCAGCAGGAATTCGATACCCGCACTTGCACCGGGTAGTGATACGGAACAAATGGCAAGCACTACCAGCAGGATAAACAGCATGGGCATCATTATCTTGGCTGATTTTTCAATACCCTTTTCCACTCCTTTTATGATGATGAAGTGTGTGGCTAACAAGAATACCACCAACCAGATAACAGGACGCCACGGATTGCTGACAAAGCCGTTGAAGGAAGCGATGAACTCTGCGGCGGACTTGCCGGCAAAACTGTTGGTTGCGGCTTCTCCTATAAATTCCAAGGTCCAACCCGCTACTACCGAGTAGTAGCCCAAAATAAGGAATCCGGCTAATACACCCATTCGTCCCACCCAACGCCAATGGGTTCCCGGAGCCAGCTTTTGATACGCTCCGGCAGTGTTGGCGCGTGAACGGCGTCCGATAAGAAATTCGGCTATCATGATAGGAATACCTAATATAAGTACACATACCAGATAAATCAGTATGAAGGCTGCACCGCCATGATTGCCTGTTTCAAAAGGGAATCTCCAGATATTACCCAGGCCAACTGCAGAACCGGCTGAAGCAAGTATCACTCCCAATTTGCTTCCAAAGTTGGCTCTTTCATTTCTTGTCATAAAACGTGGATTTTTCTTACAATTCGTTATTAATTGCTCTTAAAACGCACAAATATAGAAAATGTTCCATACTTT
Source organism: Bacteroides sp. 2201st1_D9_2201SCRN_220225 (assembly GCF_040928965.1). Lineage (NCBI taxonomy): Bacteria > Pseudomonadati > Bacteroidota > Bacteroidia > Bacteroidales > Bacteroidaceae > Bacteroides > Bacteroides sp. 2201st1_D9_2201SCRN_220225. The sequence continues at coordinate 61,576 of NZ_JBCODG010000019.1, forward strand.
TGCACACAGATTGTTCATAATTTGAGATATGCTATATTATATTAAGAAATATCCGGTATCGCTGGTGATAATACTTGCTGTAATTTATCTGTCGTTTTTTAAACCGCCCACTACCGATCTGGGCACTATCCCTAACCTTGACAAGGTGGTGCATATCTGTATGTATTTCGGCATGTCCGGTATGTTGTGGCTGGAGTTCTTGCGGGCGCATCGGAGAGACCGTACGCCTATGTGGCACGCATGGGTAGGAGCATTTGTCTGTCCGGTATTGTTCAGCGGAGCGGTAGAATTGTTACAGGCATTTTGTACTACCTACCGTGGCGGCGATTGGCTGGATTTTGCAGCCAATACCACGGGAGCTGTCCTGGCGTCATTGGTGGCTTGTTTCGTGCTGAAACCAAGAGTGATGCGTAAATCTACAGATTAGAGATAATCGACTACCGTATTCAGTTTTATTCCGTTCGAGCCTTTTATCAGGATTGTCTTTCCGCAGGGTTTGTTCTTTTGGAGCGCGGCTATTAGAGCTGGAGCATCGGGATAAGTGGTATACGTGTGGCGGGTTGCTGCAAATAATTCGCCTACCAATATTACATCCTCAAAGCCATATTCTTCCAGATAGTCCACTATTCTCTGGTGCTCTTCGGCACTGTCTTTTCCCAGTTCGCGCATATCTCCCAATATCAGCATTTTTTTCTCGGCTTGCATGTTGCGGAAATTTCCGATGGCTGCCAGCATGCTTGTGGGATTGGCGTTGTAGGCATCGATAATCAGGGTGTTGTCGGCCGTTTTTTTCAGTTGCGAACGGTTGTTCCGGGGTTCATATTCATTCAGGGCTTTGTCTATCTTCTCTGCTTCTACTCCGAAGAAATGTCCGATAGTGACGGCTGCCAGAGCATTGGGAAAGTTATATTCGCCAATCAGCCGGGTATGCACTTGGTGAAATTCTCCTTCTTTTCCGGCTCTCCACTCAAAAGCGAGGTAGGGGGAATTGCCGGTAACGTGGCCGTTGATATACAGACTGTTTTCTTCTCCGTAGGTTATCGGATTCAGTCCCCGGGCTATTTCCCTGAGGTAAGGATTGTCCTGATGAAGGAAGATGGTGGAGTTTCCCTGCCGGCGCAGATAGTCGTACAGTTCGCCTTTGGTCCGGATAACGCCTTCGAAAGAACCGAAGCCTTCCAAATGAGCTTTTCCTACATTGGTGATAATCCCATAATCGGGTTCGGCTATTTCCACCAGTTCCTTGATGTCGCCGGGGTGGCTGGCTCCCATTTCTACTACGCCGAGCTCATGCTCTGTTGTCAGGCGCAACAAGGTGAGCGGTACACCGATCGGATTATTCAGATTTCCCAGTGTGTACAGTACATTGTACTTTTGGGACAATACGGCGGATATAAGCTCCTTGGTCGTTGTTTTCCCATTGGTTCCTGTAATGCCGATGATGCGCGTACCCAGTTGGCGGCGGTGATAATTGGCAAGCTGTTGCAAGGTGTGCAGGCAGTTATCCACTAATATATAACGTGTATCTCCGGCAGGAGCATAGGCGGCTTCGTCTACAACGGCGTAGGTGCTGCCTGCTTCCAATGCTTTGGCGGCAAAGGCGTTGCCGTTGAACGTATCGCCTTTTAAGGCGATAAACAGTGAGCCTTCGGGGCAGTTGCGGCTGTCGGTGGTTATGCCGGTGCAGCCGAGAAATATCTGATAAAGAGCGGTTATATCCATATCTTTCTCCTTCGGGGAGTTTTGCAGTTCGTAATAAAATTGATATTTTGCGAACAAAGATACCTTATTTTTCAGACTTGGTGTACCAACAATGGCTTTTTTGTTTACATTTGCAGATATATAAATCAAAAAATGCTGCCATGAAAGTTCTGCAATCCAAATATATAAACGTCAACGGTTCGCTGTTGGACCTTTCTTCTCCCTGCGTCATGGGAATTCTCAATGTCACCCCCGATTCTTTTTATGCCGGCAGCCGCATGCAGACGGAAGCCGACATAACAAGCCGCATAGGGCAGATTGTGGCGGAAGGAGCTGCTATCATCGATGTGGGCGCTTACTCTTCGCGTCCCAATGCGGAGAATGTGTCGCCTGCGGAAGAGATGGAACGCTTGCGCATGGGGTTGGGTATTCTGAGGAAAGTACAGCCCGATGCGATTGTTTCGGTAGATACCTTTAGGGCGGATGTGGCGAGAATGTGTGTCGAGGAATACGGTGTGGCAATTATCAATGATATAGCTGCCGGAGAAATGGATGATGATATGTTCCGTACGGTTGCCGATCTGAATGTTCCTTATATCATGATGCACATGCAGGGTACACCGCAAAATATGCAACAGCATCCCCATTATGATAATTTGCTGAAAGAGGTGTTTATGTACTTTGCCCGTAAGGTGCAGCAATTACGCGATTTAGGCGTAAAGGATATCATATTGGACCCCGGGTTCGGCTTTGGCAAGACCATTGAGCATAATTATGAATTGTTGGCTCATCTGGAGGAATTTCGCGTTTTTGAACTTCCCTTGCTGGTTGGCGTTTCCCGTAAATCTATGATTTATCGCTTGTTGGGAACTACTCCGCAGGAAGCGTTGAACGGTACAACCGTATTGGATACCATCTGTCTGTTGAAAGGGGCTGATATACTTCGTGTGCACGATGTGCGCGAGGCAGTGGAAACGGTGAAAATCGTGGAAGCCATGGATGCGGCCCGTTCTGCGTTAATCGCTAATAATTAACCATTAATCACTTGCGACCGTGTTTTTTGAATTTGGCATAAAAGATTTTATAGATATCCTGCTGGTAGCTTTCCTGCTTTACTATACATATAAGCTGATGAAAGCTTCCGGATCTATCAATGTGTTTACGGGTATACTGGTGTTTATCCTGATTTGGCTGGTGGTTTCTCAAGTGCTGGAGATGAAACTGTTAGGGTCTATTTTTGATAAACTGGTCAGTGTGGGTGTGTTGGCACTTATCGTCTTGTTTCAGGATGAAATACGGCGGTTTCTGCTTACGCTCGGTTCGCATCAGCATGCCAGTGCATTGGTGCGCTTCTTTACGGGAAACAAGAAAGAAGGCATGGAGCACGATGAAATTATGCCCGTTGTAATGGCTTGTATCAGTATGGGCAAGCAGAAAGTCGGTGCATTGATTGTGGTGGAACATAATATGCCGTTGGACGATGTGGTGCGTACAGGGGAGATTATCAACGCCGATATAAACCAGCGCCTGATAGAAAATATCTTTTTCAAGAACAGCCCGTTGCACGACGGAGCTATGGTTATCAGCAAGAAGCGCATTAAGGCGGCAGGATGTATCCTGCCCGTGTCGCACAATCTGGATATTCCGAAAGAATTGGGTTTGCGGCATCGTGCGGCGATGGGAATATCTCAGGTGTCGGATGCCCATGCGATCATTGTATCGGAAGAAACAGGCTCTATTTCGGTAGCCTACAAAGGGCAGTTTTATCTGCGCCTGAGTGCCGAGGAATTGGAGAGTCTTTTGACAAAAGAAATTTAGATGCGGCAGTAGTAGGCTGAGGCGCATTGGTTGTTCGGTAATCAAAGGTAGCTCTCCTTTCTGTATTCCCCCGTTATATTGAGGATAAGCGACCTGTAATTTATAACTTATAACAAATTTATATGGATAGACGAAACTTCTTGCGAACCGGCGGAATGGCCGTTCTCGGTTCACTGGCTATGCCTTCGCTGGCTATGCCCGGGTTTGTGCGCGGAGCATTGGGCGGTGCGGACTCTAAGTCTGCCGTTGCTGCCGCTGCCAATCATTTTGGTGTGACGGAAGCGGATTTAAAGAAAGTAATGGCTGTTGCTTTGGAAAAGGGCGGCGATTATGCGGACCTTTACTTCGAACACACTTTCAATAATAGTGTGAGTTTAATGGACGGTAAGGTGAATAACTGCGGCTCCAATATCGATTTCGGTATGGGAGTGCGTGTGCTTTCCGGAGACCAAAGTGGCTATGCCTATGTAGAAGGCGTTACCTTGGAAGAAATGTTGCGTGCCGCCCGTACTGCTGCCCGTATTGCATCTTCGGGCAGGGCAGGCAAACCTGTGGGGCTGACGGAGAAAACCATAGCCCGGAGCCGCTATGCCGTGGCTACTCCCTGGGAAGATGTGGGCGTAAAAGAGAAGATTCCCTATTTGGAGAAACTGAATGAGAAAATATTCTCTTTGGACAACCGTGTGCGAAAGGTACAGGCCTATTTGCAGGACAGCACTTCGCATGTACTGTTCTGCAATTCGGAAGGTGTGAGTTATTACGACTACCGTCCAATGGTATCCTTTATGGCAGTCTGCATCATGGAGGAGAACGGTAAGATGGAAAACGGCTATGCAGGCAGGTCTTACCGCAAGGGATTCGAATTTATGACCGACGATGTGGTGGACGTGATTGCCCGTGAAGTGGTAGATCGTACTGCTATTCTATTTAAGGCCATTAAGCCTAAAGGTGGTGAAATGCCCGTTGTAATGGGTTCGGGCGGTTCGGGAATCCTGCTGCACGAGGCTATAGGGCATGCGTTCGAGGCAGACTTCAACCGTAAGGATATATCCATATTTGCCGGTCAGTTGAACAAGAAGGTGTGCAACGAACATATTAACGTGGTGGATGACGGTACGATACCTTTCAATCGGGGTTCCGTGAATTTCGACGATGAAGGTGTAGAGGGGCAGAAAACGTATATTGTCAAGGAGGGTGTGCTCACCAGCTACCTGCACGACCGTATCAGTGCAAAGCATTACGGTGTGAATCCCACCGGAAACGGTCGCCGCGATACATTCCGTAACCTGCCTATTCCACGTATGCGTGCTACGTATATGGAAGCCGGCAATATGAAGGAAGCGGATATTATTTCTACGGTGAAGAACGGTATTTTCGTAGACACGTTTACGAATGGTCAGGTACAGATTGGAGCCGGTGACTTTACGTTCTTCGTGAAGTCCGGTTATTTGATTGAGGACGGAAAGCTGACGCAGCCCATTAAGGACATCAATATCATAGGTAACGGTCCGAAAGCATTGGCAGACATCACAATGGTGGCCGACAATGATAAGATTGACAATGGTACATGGACCTGTGGTAAGGATGGACAGTCTTGTCCGGTGACGTGCGGTATGCCGTCGGCATTAGTCAGCAAACTCACCGTAGGAGGGGAAAATTAAGTACTAACGGAGCATTGATAACTGATAATTTCTAATTGTCAATTATCAACAGCTAACAATCAACTGAAAATATGATTACAGACAATAATAAAAAGCTGGCGCAGTGGGCAATGGACTATGCCTTGAAAAACGGGTGTCAGGCAGCAAAGTTGGTGCTGTACTCCAACTCCAACGCTTCATTTGAATTACGCGATGCCAAGATGGACAGATTGCAACAAGCCTCGGAAAGCGGGTTGAGCATCAGTTTGTATGTGGACGGCAGGTACGGTTCTTATTCAACCAACCGTTTGGATAAGAAAGAACTGGAGACGTTTATAAAGAACGGTATCGAATCTACGCGCTATCTGGCAGTGGATGAGGCACGTGTGTTGCCCGATGCTTCCCGTTATTATAAAGGTGGAAAGCCGGACCTGCAATTGTCTGACAGGCGTTTCGAAACTATTAATCCGGACGACAAAGTTGCCATTGCGCGTGCTGCTGCCGAAGAAGTCTTGGGCAAAGACAGCCGCATTATATCCGTAGGAACTTCGTATGGTGACGGAGAAAGTTCTTCCTACCGTTTGACGAGCAACGGTTTTGAAGGCGAGTCCAAGTCTACTTGGTTTTCGCTTTCTGCCGATGTGGCATTGCGTGGCGAGGGAGAGGCGCGTCCATCTTCTTATTGGTATGAATCGGCTCTGTTTTACGACAAACTGGTAAAATCGGGTGTCGGAACGAAAGCCTTGGAGCGCGTACTGCGGAAACTCGGACAGAAAAAGGTTGCTTCCGGCAAGTATACAATGGTGGTAGACCCGATGAATGCAAGTAATTTGCTCAGTCCGGTACTGAGTGCGCTGTACGGTTCGGCATTACAGCAAAAAAACTCTTTTCTGTTGGATAAGCTGAATGTGAAAGTAGGGACCGGATTGTTGAATCTGATGGATGAGCCCCATTTAATCGGTGCAAGCGGTGCGCGCTATTTCGATAGCGAAGGAGTGGCAACCGAACGGCGTTCTATCTTTGAAGAAGGTGTGTTGAAGACATACTTCATTGATACCTACAACTCTAAAAAAATGGGAGTGGAGCCGACTGTCAACTCTCCTTCCTTATTGGTGCTCAAACCGGGAAGCAAAGATTTGAACGGTCTGGTGGCCGACGTGCAGAAAGGCATCCTGGTTACCGGATTCAATGGCGGTAATTGTAACAGCAGCTCCGGAGACTTTTCGTACGGTATAGAGGGTTTCCTGATTGAAAATGGCAAATTGACCCAGCCCGTCAGCGAAATGAATGTCACGGGTAATATGATTACGCTTTGGGCTTCTTTATCGGCTGTGGGTAATGATCCCCGTATGTCTTCTTCATGGCGCATCCCGTCGCTGGTATTCGAAGGTGTAGACTTCAGCGGATTGTAAGAACTGTTAATTCAGCATTAAACTCATGTAAGGGTTTGATGGCGATAATATCTTTTCGGTAAGTTCGCCGACAGTGAGTGCCAAGTGGCTGCCCGGCAGCCGCTTGGCACTACTTATACACTTGCCGTTATTCAGATAGTAGTAACCGTTATTGGCGCTGATCTGCGGGTCTGTAAGTG
>NZ_JBCODG010000019.1:68476-73900 GCF_040928965.1 Bacteroides sp. 2201st1_D9_2201SCRN_220225
GGGAGGTTCAGTTGTTCGCAAATACGTTGTAGTAATAACAGGTACATACCGGAAGTTTCCGCTACGATTTCTCCTGCCTGCCAAGTACTGCCTGCCGGATATACGATGGCTAAAGCCGTAATCTTATCGCCTTGCTTCAATGTATAGACGCAGCCTTTCCCCAACTGTAAATCGGCAAGGATTACCCGGAAGTCCGTTTCCGTATGCTGGATGCAATAGGGGCGTTCCCGCAGTTTCCGGTTTAAATAGCGATATGATTCTTTCTGATAATCATTTATTTTGTTCAGAACAGCCGTTTCGTCAGCGATGGTAACCTCTGAAGCCGTGAAGGTTGTTGAGGAGTATTTAAAAACCGGTACGTAGCCCATACCGGCATAATACCCGAACAACCAGGGTTCTGCCGGAATCAGCGTGGAAATGGACATGTCATTGTGTAGCATACGGGTAAAGGCTTGCGATAACAGTTCGCGCATAGCCCCGCGATTGCGATAATCGGGATGCGTACAGGCCCCCGACACATATCCTGTCTTGATTTCGCTCTTTCCGAATGTCATGGGATAGGGTAGTATTTGCAGGGCGGCAATCACCTCTTCACCGCTTTGAATGGCGATGTTGACTTCATTGCTGTAACGCAAGCGGAAATACATATCTGTAAATTCATCGCTGTCGTTAAAGCATAGTTTCCATAAACTCTTTATCTTTTCCCGCATTGCTTCACCCCTTATCATAATTGTGCACCCTGTTTTATAGCCCTGTCACTTTACCTTTTTTACCACTTGATAGCCTCTACCGGCTGTTCTTTTAAACAGGCGACGTATTTCTCCAGAATAATGGCAGGCTGATAGGAAAGTTTTGCTTTCCGCAACCCTTCAATCCCCAAGTCCTCTTCCCGGTTGATGTAGATATATTGTTCAGGAATATGGTTGGCAAATTCGTAATTAATCATGGCATAAGCGCCGTCTATGCGGGTATCGGCCTTCTCTACATGTACTCCGAACGTGTCTTGGTTGATAGGCATGCCGAAAGTAAAAGCCGCAATCTTGCCCTCTACATGGAGAATACCGCCCGTAAGCCCTAACGCATCGAAATTGTGCAGGGCATATATCAATGCACGACGTTCGTTGCCGGTACCTTCATGCTGGTCGCAGTTGTTGGCTTTGCACCATTCCGCTTCCAAATCGAGGCACTCCCGGATACGGTCGGCTGTAATCGGAGTATATTCGTAATTATAAGTCTTTTTGAATTTGTTGATATGATTCCGCTTTGCCTGAAACTTTTTACCGGATAAGGTGGCGAGGTCGGAGCGCAGATATACGTAGTCGGCGTAATCCCTGTCTGCTGTAAACTGAAACCTGCCGGGCATAAAGGTTTCCAGTTCGGAGCACATTCCGGCGCAGATACCCAACAAGCAAAAAGGCTCTCCTTCCCGGTTGGCATCTTCTATCAGCGCATCCAGTACCTTGTTTAAATCGCCGTTGCCGATAGGCATCATATATACAAGCTCTCCGTCTGCCCAGAATTTCAATAATAGGAAACCGTCCATAATGGCAAACTTGGTGTTGTATAAGAAACGCCAACTGCATAGGTTGGAGAATGAAAGGTCGCAGTTGCGTCGCGGACTGTTTAAAGTAAAGGAAGTAATCAGCTCTTTATCTTGTAGTTCGATATCTTTAAATGGAATCATAAATAATTTCTATTGGTTATAAGAATATAATAACAAAGATAAGAAGATTTTGTTAGAGTAACCCTAACAATCGTAAAATAGTAGGGGTTAACAAGGCTGTAAATATTCCGTTAAGCGTCAGGCCGAGGCTGGCAAACGCACCGTATTTGCTGCTGATGTCCATTGCTGTGGATGTGCCGACAGCATGGGCTGCTGCCCCTAAAGAAAGCCCTTGGGCCATGGGGCTTCCGATATGGGTGAGTTTCATTGTCTTGAAACCGAGGATTCCTCCCAACAGGCCTACGCAGACCACTACGGCGGCAGTCAGCGCGGGAATGCCGCCTATTGATTTCGTAACTTCCATGGCTATCGGGGTAGTAACGGATTTTGGAGCCAGCGAGTAGATAATCTCATCGGAGGCTCCCATCAGTTTTGCTATCAGGACTACGGAAATAACCCCTACAATACATCCTGCCAATTGTGAAAGCAGGATAGGCAGCAATTGTTTCTTGATAGTCTCCAATTGCAGATACAAAGGAACACCCAACGCAACGACGGCAGGTTTTAACCAGAATTCAATCAGATGCCCGCCTTTGTTATAAGTGTCATAACTGATATTTGTCATCTTCAGGAAAATGATAAGCAGGGCGATAGTCAGTAAGATGGGATTCAGCAGCATGATTCCTGTCTTCTTTTGAAGAAGTTTGGCTAAGAAGAATATCCCGAAAGTAATAGCCAGCAGGAAGAATTCGTTTTCTAAAAAGTTCATTTGATTTTACGTGTTAATTGGTGAACCCATCCGGTAACCACGAGTACCAGCAGGGTGCTGACTAATGAAGCGATGGCGATAGGCCAAAATTCGGCGGCGATAATGTCGAAATAGAGCATAAGGGCTACGCCGGGCGGGATAAAGAAGAATCCCAGATTAGCAACCAAGAAGTCGGACATTCCCTGCACCCAGTGCAGTTTTATCCAACCCAATTTTAAGAAAAGGGTGAGTAGCAGCATACCGATGATGCTGGACGGAAGTTTGATACCCGTTAAGAATACAATCAATTCACCCAAAGCCAGACATCCGAAAAGGATGGCGCATTGACGGATCATAATACCTGATTATTAAATAATACCTAACCTATTGAAAATATTGAAAACGTTGCAAAGTTAGCTATTTGAAGTGAGGAACCGTCTCGTAAATCCACTGTTAGTGTTAAATATTACAATAATTCTCATTTGGTGTGGAAAAAGCCCCGAAATTGCAATGTGTATATTGCAAAATTGTGTACTTTTGCTGCGTGAATAACACGAACTACTGATTCTTATACACAATTAAAATATCATGCAAAGATTAATTAATGAAATTTTAGAGCGTGCGAAAGCCGATCGTCAACGCATTGTTCTTCCTGAAGGTACGGAAGAACGCACTTTGAAAGCTGCCAATCAAATTCTGACAGATGGTATTGCAGACCTGATTCTTTTGGGCAATCCTGCTGAAATCAACGCTTGTGCAACGGAGTGGGGACTTGGTAACATTTCCAAGGCAACCATTATCGACCCGGAAAACAATCCCAAGCAGGAAGAGTATGCACAACTGCTGTTCGAGTTGCGTAAGAAAAAAGGCATGACTATTGAAGAAGCCCGTAAGCTGGTAACCAATCCGCTTTATCTGGGCTGTCTGATTATCAAGAACGGCGATGCCGACGGTCAGTTGGCGGGTGCACGCAATACTACCGGTGATGTGCTTCGTCCGGCTTTGCAGATTATCAAGACTGCTCCGGGCATTACCTGCGTTTCCGGTGCAATGTTGTTGCTGACTCATGCTCCCGAATATGGTAAGAATGGTATTCTGGTAATGGGTGACGTTGCCGTTACTCCCGTTCCCGATGCTTCTCAACTGGCGCAAATCGCTGTTTGTACTGCACGTACGGCTCAGGCTGTCGCAGGCATTGATCCGAAAGTGGCGCTGTTGAGTTTCTCTACAAAAGGTTCTGCAAAACACGAAGTGGTAGACAAAGTGGTAGAAGCCTTGAAGATTGCTAAAGAAATGGCTCCTGATATTGCTATCGACGGTGAGTTGCAGGCTGACGCAGCATTGGTTCCTGAAGTCGGTGCCAGCAAAGCTCCGGGTTCTGCCATTGCAGGTAATGCAAATGTGCTGGTTGTTCCGAGCCTTGAAGTAGGCAATATCTCCTACAAACTGGTACAGCGTCTGGGACATGCCGATGCGGTAGGTCCGATTCTGCAAGGTATCGCACGTCCGGTGAACGATTTGTCACGCGGTTGCTCCATCGAAGATGTATATCGTATGATTGCCATTACGGCAAATCAGGCTATTGCAGCTAAACACAATAAATAATTATGGATTTTGAATTATGAATTATGGTTGGGGATTTCTTCCTGTTCATGGTTCATGGTTCGCGGTTCATAATTCGGAATTCATAATTTATAATTTAACATTAGTATCATGAAAGTTTTAGTATTGAACTGCGGTAGCTCGTCCATCAAATACAAGTTGTTTGATATGGACCATAAAGAGGTTATCGCTCAAGGTGGCATTGAAAAAATCGGTTTGAAAGGCTCTTTCCTGAAATTGACCTTGCCTGATGGCGGGAAGAAAATTCTGGAAAAAGACATACCGGAGCATACTGTGGGTGTGGAGTTCATCCTCAATACATTGATCAGCCCCGAATACGGCGCAATCAAGTCTTTGGACGAAATCAATGCGGTAGGTCACCGTATGGTACACGGCGGCGAGAAGTTCAGCGAATCCGTTTTGCTGACTCAGGAGGTGCTGGACGCCTTTACTGCCTGCAATGATTTGGCTCCGCTTCACAATCCTGCCAACTTGAAGGGTGTAAACGCTATTTCTGCCATTCTGCCCGATGTTCCGCAGATTGGTGTGTTTGATACCGCTTTCCATCAGACGATGCCCGATTATGCCTATCTGTATGCCGTTCCTTACGAACTGTATAAGAAATACGGGGTTCGCCGTTATGGCTTCCACGGAACTTCTCACCGTTATGTATCAAAGCGTGTGTGCGAATTTCTGGGCGTACAGCCGGAGGGAAAGAGAATCATTACCTGCCACATCGGTAATGGTGCTTCCATCTCTGCCATTAAAGACGGCAAGTGTATGGACACCAGCATGGGTCTGACTCCGCTGGAGGGTCTGATGATGGGTACCCGTAGCGGTGACATCGATGCGGGAGCCGTAACTTTCATCATGGAGAAAGAGGGTCTGGATGCAAACGGGGTATCCAATCTTCTGAACAAGAAGAGCGGTGTAATGGGTATCTTCGGTGAGTCGAGCGATATGCGCGATTTGGAGAATGCCGTGGCTGCCGGTAACCCGAGAGCTATTTTGGCAGAAAAAATGTACTTCTACCGCATCAAGAAGTATGTAGGCGCTTATGCTGCCGCTTTGGGCGGTGTGGATATCATCGTGTTTACGGGCGGTGTCGGCGAGAACCAGTGCAACTGCCGTAGCGAAGTATGCGAAGGTCTCGAATTCATGGGTATCAAGGTCGACCTGGAAAAGAACAAGGTCCGTGGTGAAGAAGCTGTAATCTCTACAGACGATTCCAAGGTGAAGGTAGTGGTTATCCCGACCGATGAAGAGCTGATGATTGCTTCGGATACAATGGCTATCTTGAATAAATAACAGGTTTGTAATAACAGTCCTGATAAAAGAAGGTGTGTCGTAATGCACGATGCACCTTCTTTCTTGTTTATCACCGATATAAATCGGTTTATTTTCTTCAAGC
>NZ_JBCODG010000020.1:0-73034 GCF_040928965.1 Bacteroides sp. 2201st1_D9_2201SCRN_220225
TTATTCTTTTATAATGTTAATATAACAACACCAAAGGTGTAAACAAGAGTCTTTTATTTTGTTTTATTTTATCTTTATTCATTTTCCTGTTGCGAAATATAATCGAGTCATACAGTTTTTTGTCATTCTTACATTATTTCTCTCTAATATAGCTCCACTAATTCATCACTGCCTTGTGGCATATAAAGGAGGATGAACTTATATGCTGTAACAGTACGCTCTTCAGGTGATAGTCTTTTCTCCTCCTCTGTGTCATAGAAACCAATCCGTAAAACATCATCGAGCTCAAATTTTCTTCTTAGATAAACCAATTTTCCATTTCCACAAACGACCATCTCATAATTTTGTATTGGTTCTGCAATCCAATCTATAGGATTGCATAAAAAACGGAATAAATAGTCTGAATCGATATATACTTTCTCCAAAGCCTCTTTTCCCAAATAATTCATATCCGTCAAAACCCATGTACTGGCAAGGCGCATTTTATTATACTCATAACAATTTCCATCAATCATCATTTGACGCACCATATTGTAATGGGCAAGAACCTTCTCTTCCAAATCGGGTATTGTCCGCAAATCCGTTGCTTCTGCAAGTATTCTTTTATGGTTAAAGGGGAGTGTGGCATTGAAGCTTATGGAATCAGTGTAGAGCGGGATTTTTTTCATCCCAATATCTGTCGGAGTGTCTAATTCCACCAATGTTTCAGGCATACCAACCAGTTTTTCTTTATAATGCACAACCTTAATATTTACACCGGCATCTTTGGTGACTTCCGTTTCTCCCGTTCGAGGATAGACCTGTATACTTACGGTATGTTTACCGCTTCCTAATAGCAAATCATTGATAGGATATAGCATAGACTCACCTTTGTCTTCTACAAAATGATACCCCACCGGAATGTCATTTACCCTGACAAGCAGTCTGCATCCTGTCTTGTTTACCTGTAGATAGTAGGCAGGTTTCTCCGGGTAGGTCTTCACCATTCCTAATCTCTCCTGTATCAGTTCTTCCATTTTCTTTATTTCCTGTTTCATATCTTTTTCTGTTTTTACTTGTGCATAGCTGTTGAAGCTGATTGTTGCAATGAGCAGGGCAAGAATCATTGATTTCATATTATTTTCATATTATTTTCTGTTTTCTTTTATCGTGTCATTGCTTGTTTCTACTTTCAATCGCTCATTTAAAATGGCTCTGTCTGTTGCATTGCTTATTTTTCGGGGTATTGACCGGGTATCTTCTATGTATTCTTCTACCACTTCGCCGAACACCTTGTACATATAAGACAGCACAATCAGTATAGCCAATACTGCCAATATCTTTTTTATCGGGTTATAGCGTCTAAACAGGAATATGACAAGTGCGGAGAGGATATAGGATATATACAGACCGGCCGTGTAGCGTGTCCTGATACTGTATTCATTGGCGAGTTCACGTATCTCTGCTTGCGTGTCCCATGCCTCGTCTGCATATTGGTACAGCAATACTTTTTGTATATATATCAGGCTGTCCTTGCTTGTTGTCGGTTGTGATGCGCAGGTAAGTTCTACTAGACATACTCCTTCTTCATTTGGGGATAGACGAACCAGTCGCAATAATAGACCATAGCGGACAGCGGAATGACAAGCAGTAGCCCGGCTGCCAGTTTACGGACAAATTCTTTCCATGTCTGTACTTTCAGTTTGTTAAAGGCGAACAAGGCGGCAATTCCTATGCTGTATGCTACCGAAGCCGTAAAAGCCGTTACTCCCAGTATGAAGAAGTATTTCAAAGCCTTGTATGTTTCCAAAACATCAAACACATTGTATTCGATTTTGTGGAATTTATCAACAAGCACAACAAAAGAGCATACAAACATAATGGCGAGCGTAATGATAAAATATTTGCTCAATTTCTTCAATATATCCATAATATCTTCAAAGGTTTAATTGTTATTTTATAGTTTCCGAATAAAGTTACTTATTTCATTGAATTGCAGTAATATATCCTATATTTTCCGTTTGATTTTTGTTTTTATTCCACATCTACATTTATGTACTTTTCATATTCAGGACCTTCGTACGGTGGGTCACCAGAACCTCGTGAGTTAATGGCAATATCAAAGTTTTCAATGTCATTACCATCTTCAGACTTCCTGATTCTATAGGTATAATATTCTTCTCTGCGGTGTATAGGCGCTTTGGTGTAGTCCCAGTCATACAAGTCACAGTAATAAAGCAGAGGGAACGGATTGTTATTGAATTTCAGGTTTGTTTTTTTCAGAAAATCATCCATGTGCATACCTCTGCCCAAAACTGCTCCACCGACAATCATTTTACCCGTAAAATACTGACGTGGGCAACGGTTCTTTAGCCATTTTAGGTCTTCATCGGTTATAAACCTGCTTAATTCTATATTCCAGTTAATCATTATTCTGCTTACAGGGGCACTGTCTTTTCCGCTTTCATCGTCTGATACCATAATGATTCCCATAGAATCCCATATAAATATTCCGGGTTCCGCAAGACGTTCGTAATGTCCGAATATCTCACACGGTTCTCCTATTGTTATTCCCGGCATGAACGGCTTGCCGTTGTAGGTCATTGTCGTATCTGTAAATACAAACAGGTGCTCCATATTCACCCCCTCTTTTTCGTAGTCTATAGGCGGTTCCTCCGGCAGATGTTCTTCCAAAAATCGGTCTGTCTTGGCCATCAGCGTATCTACTTTGCCCAGAATGTTATCGATGCTTCCCATCGCCTTTTCGTGGTTGTAGCTGCACCCTGTACACGAGCTGAGCGCGGACATACAAAGAAGTCCGAACAAAAAGGCTACGACTGCCGGAGCGGGTATGAATGGATGCTTGTTCATATTATTGTGATTTATAGTTTTACATTTACATATACATTCCAACATTATATTATGAGCTATATTTACCAAATATTAAAATATTCCATTTCTTCCTGTTGTGGCTTTTCCCTGTTCTTGAATTTCTCAAGTTCTGCCTTATCTACTACTTCTTCCTCCATATAGCGATGTATGAAGCGTGCAAGGCGCAAGGCTTCGTCGGTGCGGCCCGGCATCACGGAGATTCCATGCGGTAGTCCTGAGGGATTATAGATTTTCACCTCGTCAATCTTGCTTTTCATGTCGTGGTAATATGAAAGCTCCGCTTGGTCGTAGGGAATGATCTCTGTCTTGTTCATCAGCAGACTGCCGGGAATGGTTACGGTTTTGGCAGTACGGTCGAAGACAATGCGTTGCCGGGGATTCAGCAAGGCATAGGCCATTCCCCATGCCAATATAACGCCCATTTCTGCAAAAAGCAATGCGGAGCCGTAATCTTCTGGCGGAACAGTAGAGTCTGATAGGAATGACCAATAGATGAAAAGGCCAAACATGAAGGAAAATAATAGAAAAACGAGGATTCTTCCACTCGTGCTGTCGTTGTCGATAATGATTTGCCGGTCATCTACCCGGACCAGACATTCCGGTGGTATCGGGCAGGTAGCATCATCGTGCGTCAGTTCTCTGTATATCAGTTCTCCGCCCCGCCACAGCCAGTGTCCGTCGTTCTTCATCGGTATTTGGATGCTGAGGTTATAGGCGGGTCTGCAGAGTAGCCGCAGAAGCAGCCAGCATGCACCATTGAGGACCGCCAGCCCAACCGCCACATTGGCTGCGGTGAGCGGAATGTCGCTAACTATGATGAATAATATCAGCACGCTGAATCCCAGAAGAGCACCCGCTATGATGGCATGGTTTTTCCATTTGTATCGCTTTACCATGCTTCGATACTGTCTGTCATGGATGGTCTCTTCGTGGTGTCGCTTCTTATCGCTGTTTCTGTTCTGTTTCATGATTTTTGCTGTGAAGTTAATGTCAGTAAGTATAGCAAATATCGCCTTTTGCCACGCCCTGTGTGCGGACAAAGCGGTCGTACCATTCGCCGTCGAACACAAAAAAATAGCCTTCGGTACGGTTTCTGCGCTTGCCTTCACGTATTTCGACGGTGTTGTCTTCTTCATGATAGACTCTTTCGAGCTTCAATTCATTGTGCTCGTCAGTTTCGTGTATGGCAAACGTCAGCGTCCGGTCTTTCAGCTTCCATTTGTAAAGGCGGCAGGGGAACCACTCTCCGTCTCCCTGCTCAGGCTCTCCGTAACGCTTGGTGAGAAGGGTGATGAAACGGTCGCAGTCTTCCTTTGTGATGTTGCGATTACAGCCGCCGGCCGCGGCGATGCGTCATCCGTCGAGCGTAACGGCAAAATTGGCTGTGCTGAACGTATGCCCGCCCATGCTAAGAAGTTCGTCGGCATCGCAGGAACCCATCTGGCTATAAGTAATCCAAAAGGGATTACCATAAAAGTCTATGCAGGTTTCTTTTTGATATAGATATCCATCCTCTCCGTCCTTGGTGCTGGGGGTGGGCACCTGATACCAATCCTCTCCCCACTCGGTGCTTATATAGCGGTCGGGAAAAATGTCCGTAATGGGGGTAGAGAAATCGAAATCGTCGAGTTCGATTGTCTTTTCACCCAAAGGGCCGGGGCGTTGGTCGCAGCCGCCCAAACATGATGCACTGATAAATCCCATAATGATGAATGTTTTTAGCTTCATTTCTGTTGAATTTTAATTTACTTGATATATTTTACCTCATCCGTTTCACTGTCACATAGAATGCTTTTTTAATGGCTTGTTATCTATTTGTAATACAGCAAATATGGAAAATGATTCTTCAGTATGCTTATAGATGGATTTTTTTTCACCGGAATGTGTTGTAGAATATGTTTGAACATGCTTTCTCGCGGTGTTCTCGTATCCCACATTTTTGCCATTTTCATGTGATTTAAAATTAGCTTATTATAGCCTGTTTCTTATCTCTTGAATATTTTCTTCTTCCATTTTTGCAACTCTATTGTTGCTTCAATGTAAGGACCATTTACTTTGATGAGTAAATCTTCAAATTCTTTTTTTGCCCGGAAGAGCTTTACGATGTCCTCGCCTTCCATGAACAGTCCGATATATTCGTCATCCAGCTTCCAAAGATACACGGGTATGTTCTTGCCCTTTGATACCATCGAGTTTATCAGAATCTTTTTAAGTTCGTCTTTACCTGTTTCTGCTTTCTTCAGGGCAGGTTTGCCATATTTCTGTCTAACAGCCTTTACCAGTTCCTTGAAGCTTGTTTTGTTCATCTTCGTTTCGCAGGCCATCGATATTAATTTGCCTTGTGCATTGGTTACTAAATTCAGTTTCCCGAAGTCGGTATCACAAAAAGTTGCTTTCCTGGTAACGAGACTGTCCATACTTATATAATGTATTAAAATCAGATATCTCTCAGAAAACGAAACGTTCATGTTTTGTGTGTATTTCACATAGCGATAGTTTACTTCTTTGCTGGTCTCTTTGGGATTATCGAAATCAATATATGGAGAACATAAACGTTCCACATCGATGTCATAGTCCGGGTTATCCATGTTGATAATCTGTTTGTCTGATTGTGCATGGGTTGTTGCGCTGGATAAGCATAAAAATGCTGTCAGTCCCATAATGATAAGTGTTTTAATTTTCATATTCGTTCATTTTATAATAAATGGTCAGCTCCTGTTTCTTCGGATATTCACCGGGGTATCACCGAGATTCCGCTTGCAGAAATCAGACAGGTAAGACTGGTTCGCAAAGCCGCATTGTTCGGCAATCTCCGGTAATGGAAGGTGTGTAGTCCTCAACAGTTTCAGCACCTGCTCGGCACGTTTTTGCCGAAGCCACTGGGCTACCGGACAGTTAAACAATCTCAGGAATGTCCGACGGAAGGTAACGGTGCTGTTTGTTCCGCATAGTTCCGCCAGTTCTTCTGCTGTCTTCGCTTCAGTATGGCATTCCATCACTTTCTGAATGAAAGAATGGTCGGTATGGATACCGAGCAGTTCTTCCGCTTGCAAAATGATTTTACGGTTGATATGTTCGTAGGAGGCATCGAGCAGTTTGAATGATACCTCAATGCCTTCTGCCGGCTCGGAAGTGGAAGGCATTCCGCATTGTATTCTCGCTTCGCGGAAGTAGTAGAGCATTCTGTGATAGATGGCTTCCAGATGTTCTTCACGATGCCTTTGTAGCAATCGGCATAAGGTCAGTAACTCTTCTACGCGGCAATAATGCGTGTACCATATTTGCAAACGCATGACATAGCGGGTGGATTCTGCTTCACCGGCAGTCATGAACAGCTCCAGCCATCTCTCAAAGTCTGGCTGTTCATGGCTAATTGCTTCGGGAAGCCCGTTCATCCATCCGGCAATCATATTCATGAATTCCATGTCCGATGCAAAGGGACGCAGTTGCCGCTCTCTTCTCTCCTCCGGCATATCCTTGGATATGGTCACACAAAGCATACGCAAACGTGCTTCCTGGGGATCGTCCGGTTGCAGGCGTGAAAGGAGATAACCGCTTATTGAAAAGCCTTTGTCCATAGCAGAGAAAATTTATCGGTTTTCAAACCTGAGGGCCACCGTCATGCGGAATGCCACGGGTTTTCCGTTTTGGGTGGCAGGTATAAATTCGGGAAGTCGTTGGATGGTATATAGTGCTGCAACTTCCAGTTCGGACGATGTGGTCTCCCGGTTTTCCACCTTGGCATCCTTCGCTTTGCCGTCCTTTCCCACTGTAAAGGATACGCTTACATTCCCTTCGGGATTTCCCTGGTTCCCGAGGCCGGCATTATAGGCCATCCAATGGCGCACGGCAAGCCTGAAATCCGGGAATTTCGCGAACGGTCCTTCCTTGAACTTGGGAAGTTCTCCGTCCGGGATGTTCATATATCCTTTGGTGGTGTCAGGGACAAGATCTTCCTCTGTAAACAGCTCGCCGGTGTCGTATACGCCTGCTGCCGGATTGATTTCCATGCTCCGGACATCTGATGAGAGATCATTGAAATTGCACCAGTTACCGACGCTGATGCAGTCGATGAACGGATCATATTTCGTCTTTGTCACCATCAGGCACACTTCATACCAGGTGTGTGGCTGGCTGCCTCCGCCGACAATTTTCCGTTCTCCCTTTTCGTTCTCTTCAAGGTAAATCACGGCATCCTTGTGCTCCGGATTCGGCTTGCGTACATATAGTTGGATAGTCCGGTCATTCACATGCCATCCATAATTCCGATATCCGAAATACTCTTCTGTGACAAAGCATTGGGGACCGTACTTTCCTGCAATGGCATATAGCAGCGAATCCACTGCCGCCGCTCCGTCCAGCCTTCCCAGTGCCAGAATGCCGATCAGTTTTCCTGATTTGTCCGCCACCATGCCGGTATACGGGAATTCAAATTTCCCGAAGCGGGCAAGAACCTCTCCGTAATTTGTTTCTACCGAGCTGTATTCCTGAATGACCGCCTTTTTGCCTTCCTGGGTTTTACATTTCACTTTTTTCTTCATGAAATAGCGGAATGATTCGTCATAATCCCCGTCGTATAGCCTTGCCTTGGAATAATACTTGTCCACGTTCATTCCGAACACCACATTTTCCAAATCGTATGCACCCTCACCCCAGTATTGAGGCTGTGCGGCACTGATGCCGCAAAAGAAACTCAAGATTCCCATGATAAAAATCGTTTTCATGCTTTGCAATTTTTTGTTAATATTGATATACTGTATTCGAAACGGCTGGATGAACCTCCGCCTCCGGACGATCCTCCTCCGAAACTGCCTCCGCTACCGCCTGAGCCTCCCGAACGTCTGGAAGAGGTGCTGATTTTCGGTATTGTATAGCCTACAATGTATTCGGCATCGCAATGCATACATCGATGGCGAGCCTCCATCAGTCCTTCTGATAAAGTGGTGGCTTTAATAATAGTCCGATATTTTTCTTCCTTGTGCAGCGTCATGTACCTACAGGAGGGGCAGCATTCATAGCCGTCCTTTTCAAGCGGTATCCGGATTTTCACCTCTTCGCTGCAAGCGGAGCACCGGTAGATGCGGATGTATGCCGTCTTCAGTCCTGTTTCTTTGCGTTCGCTTTCAGTCAGCCGTTTCGTATCCTTTACCAACTCGTGCAAAGGAATCTCCCGGAGGGTTTCCCGGTTGCATTTCGGACATGTCCGGCTGCGCCTGAGGGTCTTTTGTTTCTGTATGCCGAAGTACCAGCAGGCAATACCCAGAATGGCGGGCCACACCGGTACCAGCCAGCACAGTCCGAGCAGGGTACGTACAGTAAAGGGGTTTCGGGTCGCCAGCAAGGTCAGAGCGGCCTCCGTCCCTTCGTCTTTTGGCGTCATCCTGCTTACTGCCGATTTCCATACCAGCCAGTTTATAAGTATCAGCATCAGGGCAAACACGATAAAGACCGGGGAAGGGGTGGTACGCCGGAACTTTTTTATCCATGCTTCCGGAGGTGCTGCCTGATAGTCACTTCCGTACAGACCTGCCGCCAGACAGCCTAATGGCTCTTTGGAGTCCTGCTTCCTTCTCCAAATAATCAGCCCAGTTATCAGGACCTGTAGTACAATCAGGACATATCCTTCCATGGCTTCATTCAGTAAAAGATGACCGGAAGCGAAGCGACAAAGGAGATAGCTTTTCCCTTCCATGTCGCCGGGACATACTTTATGCCGTAGAGGCAGTCGCAGACCGCTTTTTCCAATAGCGGGTGGGGATCTCCGTTTATTTTTACGTTGCTGGCAACGCCATCAGCCCCGATGGTTATTTCCGCCATCATTCTTCCTGTAATTCCTTGCTCGACTGCCTCTTCCGGCTTCCTGAGCAATTGTGTCAAGACCATGTTCCATTCGTCCGGCATTCCTGTCTGCGGGTTGATGGGCTTGGCTGGCTGGAAATCAGGACTGAAATAATCCACTTCCTCCATCTCTTCCGGTTCGGCCTGCTTTTTATTGTCCGGTGATTTTTCGGTGCACAACCATTCGATAAGTTCGTTGCATCGTTCGCGGTTGATTATTAACCGGGATGCTTCGCCTTCCAATGGGACAAATACGGTTATCTCTGCAATTTTCCGTCTCTTTTCGACCGGCATGTAGAGCAGCAGGCTGTCCCCCTGCAAGGCAATCCTGTAGTGTTTTCCCGTCACTCCTGCATCATCCGTACCGGTATCTTCTTCTGAAACTTCGTCTTCCATAAAGTATTTCAGGGTCTCTTCCAGGTTGTTAGGGTCGATGCCATTTTCTTTCAACCACTCTTCAAACGTGATTTTCCTTGTACTATTTTTCAGAATCTTGTCCAAATCTCCTGTTGTGGCTGTTGAAGAGGACGGCTCGTACCAGTTCCCGTCCCTGTGATAGAGGCGCTTCATGCCTTTCAGTTTGTCGAGAGTCTCTGCGTCTGCGGAAATGATGAAGCCGTTGTTGTCAACCTTTTCTATGGAAAAAGTCTTGCTGCCCCAAGTCACCTGCACCGGTTTGTCTCCAAAATCCTTTATGGGCACTGTGATGCGGTCGTATTCCTGAGGCATATAGAAAGACAAGGAGATGTGTCCGCCTGCAATTTCCTGATAAGGAACAGTCAGTGGTATCTGTAATCCGAACCATATATTCAACATGTCTTTGTTCTTGGCATAGTCGCCGCCCTCAAGCAAATAGATGTCTTTTTCCGGGTGTATATAGGCCGGTTTGCCCTGCTTATCCGTCAGATGAAGCTGCAAATCAGTCTCCAGGTCGAAGAAAAGTTCTTTGCAGAACCCCGTGAAGTTCCCGTTCTCATCCTCGTGATAATACTTTTCCCACAGGCCGGATCCTTGTCGACCACCGAAATATGAAGATACATTTTCTTCTTTACCCCTTAGCATGAGGTTGCAGAAGATAGGAGAATCCTTGTCCGGCTCTATGAATGCCTTGTCAAAGCACATGAATAGTCTTGACAGACTCTTTTTAAAGCTCTTGTGCTTGAATTTGTCCGCCCATTTTTCCCAAGGGAGCATATCCTGTTTGAACTCTTGGTTTTCTGCCAATGAATCAAGCCCGCTGAATGCCGTCCCTGTCTCGAACTGATAGAACACTTCAAGTTGCTCCATGGCCTCTTTTTTCTCTTCTTCTGTCATCTTCTTTTTGTTTTGTGCCTATGCTCCCAGTACGAGACATGCAAGCAGGACGGTTGATAATATTCTTCTCATGATGAATGGTGGTATTGTGTTTATAATCAAAATAATACCGGAATAACTGCGACGGATGCGACGCATTCTCCGTCATATTTTGCCGGCATGAACCTCATGCGGTAAATGCAATCCGTTACAGTTTCGCTCAAAGCCGGATGCGGCGAACTTGTAATTTCCACTTTGCTGACAGCACCATCGGCCTCAATTACCACCGTAGCCATCACCTTGCCCGTAATGTTCTGCCCGACAACTTCCTGTGGGAGCGTAATCATCTGCGACAGTTCGGCGCTCCACTCGCTTGATGTGCCTGTCGTGATATGTAGCGGAATGGCAGGCTGGAATCCGTTTTCAGACAAGTCTATTGTTTCCGTGTCTTTCTCATACAAATGCCAGTCAATGGCATTGCGCCCCTTAGTCAGTGTCCGGGCATATTCGACTCCCATTTTCAAATGTCCCTCCAGATAATCCCTGAAACCTTCAAGCACCCGGTCCTTATCAAGCCGCAATCCGCTGGCCGTTTGTTTTTCAGGAATATCCCACTCGGCACCGGCCCTGTATATTTCAACGGCGTCCATTCCGTTCATAAAGACATAACCATAAACTACGTCTTGTCTGTATGCTTTGTTCAATTCTGCTTTGATGGCTTTGTTCATAAGACATATCGAGTCGCAGTCCTGACGCAGAATCGCATTTTTAAAACATCCTGTTATAGTCATGGCACTTCTCAGTCCGTCTTCAAAAGCGGAAATGATAGCAGGACGGTTTCCCAGGGAAAGGAGCATTGCATCAAACTCCTTTCTATGAGTTTCTCCTATAAACCATTTATATTCCATGATCCAGTTAGCTTGTGCTACGCCTACGGCATACGAAATCATATCGTTAGGTGCCAGCAAGGCATTTCGTTCATCAGGTGTGAGCCTCATGTTGTCTTTCAGTTTGCGGATTCCGTCCGGAGCGGCAGGGGAGTCAAATTTTGCAATTGCCGAAGCCAGGGCTTCCGATTGGGTGATGTCATTGCTTGCTGTGGCGGAATCTATCCACTCTGGAAGAATAAGGGCATCGTCGGCATGCTCTTGACACAGGAAATAAGGTCTGTTGTGATTTGCGATGTCGTAATAGCGTTCTTTCTCTTTGCATAAAAAAGAAAACCATTTATCGGATAAGGTGTCATAGTGCCGGGACATCTCATTTTCAGAAGTGATATGCTTCCTTACCTGTTTCAGCACATCGGAAATTGCGGCGTCGATATAATCCAGTTCCGGATAGGGATTTGTTGAGTATGCTCCCATAAGGGCTCCGGTGCGGAAGCAGACCCTTTCCATTCCGATACTCTCTGCGATGCCCTGCAATTGTTTCCGGAGCGAGGAGAAGTTTTTTAGAACGATTTCTTTCCAATGCTTTACGCCAAAGTCATAGCCGGCGTGGATATACGGAGCGTACTCTTTTCTGTAAGTTTTCACCTTGACGGATTTCCGGGCGAGCCTATCATAGGCGGTGGTATAGCATAAACTGTACACGATAGGATCCAGTACATCAATTGTGTCTCCCGGTTGGGGGAATTGTACCTTGGGTGTCGCTTTCTTTTCAATCGCCATATTCCATACCGTATCCTTTGTCACCTTTATATCAGGCTCCTCTTCGGTTATCAGGTTCGTATTCTGAGCTCCGGCTGACAATACCATGCCTGAGAACAATGCTATGAATGCCGTTTTTTTCACAGCAACTTTTACAGGATAAGACACCTTCATATCATTCCAAAAGTGATTGTATAATTTATATATTGCGAGAATCTGATTATTCAAGATAGAGAATAGAAAAGGAAAGTAGGAAAACGCTTGGTTAGCAAAGGTAGAGTTCGGCAAACGCAAAATAGTGAAAAGCCATCCTTTCATGGCTATGAATCCGACCGATGCCTTTTGCCGGTAGTAAGAGCCGGGGTTCGTCAGATAATTTTTCTTCTCCCAATCACAGGGGTTGGGAATAAAGCCGGTTTTGACTTTCGGTGGCGGACTGTCACCCCAAGCATTTTTTATTATGGCAATTACGTTTTTCATAATCTTATCCGTTTTTTCTGCGTAAAAATAGCCAGATCCTACGCATGGTTTCTTATGAATGCTGATAAGTTTTACGGATTTCTATTCATTCATGACCAATTATCCGACAATTATCCAACACACATGGATTCCATTATTGAAAATCAACATTTCGGACTGACCCCATTTTCGCCACCGGACTTGAATGCCACACTATCTAACAAGAAAGTGTGGAGCCGGTTTACTTATTTGTATTAGAGGTTCTGGTAAAACCCGGAAGCAAATAAATGAAAACAGTACCCCACACCTATATCGCATGTCATTCGCATACGGATACATGTGACAAGTGTTACTGCTCAGCCCTGCTTCCATTTTGAAATTTACCAGATTTCTAATACAAGGTGTTAGCGAAACACATCAACTATATATGTCTGTCGTTTGCACGACTCTACAAAGATAGTCTGTTTTTCGATATAGCAGCAATTCGGGTACTGTTATTTTTCAAAGTTAGGGATTTTTTTATTTGTGCTTTTACGTTTTCTGTTTAATTTTCCGTAAAACTGCTCATTCTTTATAAGTATATTCCTATCGGATTACTTTCATGATTTCCTGATCCAGAAATACTCTGTGATGCTCAACCATGTTGTTCCAGAATATTTTCACTGCATATTATAAGTGAACTAACGTGAAACTGATAAGCAAAGCTGTTTTTATAATATAGTAAAATTACATTTTGTTTAGTCGGAATTTATAAAATATCATGAAAGATAAACGGTTTTCAGTAAGTTCTATGTTTTGTAGGGATTCATAAAAGAAAAAGCTCCAAAAATCATTGATTTTTGGAGCTTTTTCTTCAATTTACTTTTTTTATTCGTACACCCTCAGGGTCGTGCACGATATTGATATTCAGCATATTATACACTTGGTATCATTTTGGTAGCACATTCCAAAATTCCAATTTATCTACATTTTCAATCATAAGTTAATAAATGTAGGATAGACTCACTTGTTTATATCGCAAAGATAAGAATAAATCCGCGCTTTTATGGAATTTTATCTCTTTTTATTTGCGGCCCTTCGTGCTGACCTGTTTTTATACGGTCCATGAATATCAGAATATGTATGTCTGGCAAACTCCAATGTGCTGTAACACCATTTTCTCAGTTTTTTAAATATTTTCATCTGAATTGGGTAATTGAGTTATTTGAATGATTTGTTGCAATTGCTCGTTAGTCAATCTGTCAGGCTGAATTTCTTTGAATTGTCGTACTAAATTCGCCCGCATCACTTTTTGCTGATGCTGATTTAATAATTCGGGAGTAAGTACTTCTATATTGCTATAATTATATCTTTCAGCAGGCGTTTTATTGCCATCGCTTTTACGAAACTTTGTGTTATTACATATAATCAAAGTTGGGGTCACACGGTCTACAGTATATATTGTAGAAAAATAATTGCTCCTAAAATATACCTTGTCTCCAGGCTGTATATCATAAAGAGACTGTTTTATATCATTGTTCTTTTCCATTGCTGATTTTATAAATGATTTATAATACTTACAAATGATTTAGAAGTTATTATTGTGACATAAGCCACCATATCAATTTGATTTTTATTCGTTTCCTTTTGCAAAATCTTTCATTTCTTCCTCGTTTATCTGAGAGAAGTTTGCAACCCAAAGACGCGCTTTTACTCTAATATAATCATGCTCATCATCTGAGATTTACCATTGTTTCTTTTAGCTATATAAGCAGACTTCCAGCCGGTCACAATAACAGTGTCTTGCAATTCTTTTTGTGCCATTTCTCTAATTTTTGTTTGTTAATACTTCGATGATTGGCTTTTCATTGAAAAGAAATACGGTTTCACAATCCCAGCAATGTAAAGAATATGGATAAGAGCAGCATGTCTCCATCATTCCACGAACTGTAAGCCAAATGCCATCATACATTTTTACTAATTGCCCCCAGTTGATACAAAACAGTCCATATTGATCAAGTTCCATGATATGTGGATGTACCATTTTTCGTATCAAATCATCCAAACTATCAATGATAAGTAATCGACTTGTGTCTACCTTCAATCTAAAACTCTTTTCAAGCTGCCATACATTGAAATCTTCACTTAAACACCATTTTCTCCAACTGTATTCCGAATCTATTGGTGACGTCCATAAACCTCCACTTTTGGGCTTAGGAAATCCGTGAATCGGATTTTCGCAAATTGAGTATATGGGTTCAAGATGATCATTCCCACAATGTTCTACTTCGATAATTTGTTGCATAATTACTTCGGGTTATAAATTTCATATTTTATTTGATTATGATAAAAACATATAGCCCAATTGAACTCTATCTGCTTCCTCTTTCGTATTGAACATAAGTGTGCTCTCACACTCATGCCCATAGCAAACTGCTTTCACCTTGAGCCACCATTTGAAATTGCCACTGCCATAATCATGGTAATATGGTTTTCCTATAATCTCGGTTACATAATGCTCTAATACATTCATGACCATGTACATTTATATCTCCGAATAATCGTTTCAAGAATGTTTTTGTCCTTGTATGAATATCCTCCCCAGTGGTTTTCGTAATCATGCCCAGCACTATGGAATCCAGCCCATAAATCCTTGGGATAGCGAAAGTTCCATATCAAGAAAATAATATAGTACAACACTATTACGGCTCCCTCTAAAAGAGTAAAAGCTACTACGATTATAAACCATAGTAGCTTGTGAATCTTTAAATACTTCATACATCAACAAACAATTTCCCAGTCTTCTGCAAATACATCACTGATAGACGGAACCCATGAATCAGCACGTCCAGTATTCTCATTGTAGATAAGACACTGGCTTGTATAGTCAATGAATCCCTTGCCTTTCAGAATAAGGTCTTTTGCTGATTGCGGAAGAGATTGCATCTTAGGGACAATGTCACTTTCTATATGAGCCGGAACCTGTTTGAATACCATTAATCCTTTCCCGTTCCAACCGCTTCTACGAATTGAATAACCTGCTTTGAGAGCCATAATAGCCATACCAAAATTCATCTTTATTACTTTTGCACCATCAGAACCTTGCATACGCTGTATGCGAGTATCAAGAAGCCGTATATAGTCGAACATAGTACAGCACTGCATTTCCAGTAAACACTTGTTGTACATATCATTAACGACTTCATCCATTTTACCTGAATCAATGAAAGCGGCTAACTTTACATATCTTCCATTGAGTTCTTTGGCTTCTATCTGCATACGGTCAACTGGTGTATCAGCAACCATATATGCCTTTTCAAACACATCTTTAGGCGACCAGCTTTCGTATCCGTCTTCATAACGAACATGATAACCTTCATCGTCAAAATTTTCCGTTGACGGCTTTTCTCTAAGAAGATGTTTTCCCCACGCATCACCTCTTGTCATAGGTTCTGCTTCAATCTGTTTTGTTCCAATGTACTTTTTCATTTTTCTAAATTTTAATTGAAAATTGAGCCGAAAATATCATCGTCTTGCAATAATTTTCGTCCAGAATAATCCTGTCGACCACAAGCGTTTCTGAGCAAATCCGCTTTGCCTGCATCTCTCATTGCGATTCGTAACATGGTAATCATCTTTGCTAAATCACGTTGACAAATGTCACTCCACAGGACATATATATCAGTTCCATATATGCCAAGATCATCCAGATCTTTAATATATTCAAAACTGTTTCCGTATGGATAGACGGAACCTCCTTCTTTGATTAATAAGCAGCAAGCGTTCATTGCCCCAGGGTTTCCTTCGCTTAATTTTGCTACAACGCTTGTTAAATTATCATACATTGTAATTTTACCCATAATTTTATATATTAAGTTTAGAAAGTAGCTGATGCTTAATCAAAAATAGATTTATTTTTATCTTCCTCCATGCAGTAGTTGGTTGCATGGTTGTATTTTTGCAGTGCATACGAGAATCGAACTCGTGTTCTCTACAGTGACAGTGTAGCGTTCTAACCACTGAACTAATGCACTATAATGGTGGATCAACTGTAACCACCATGACCGGATAAGTGTTTGTACTGGGGTTTCCAGCAATTGCACAGGGGCCGGCTTCCACTTAACCCTAAACAGTTTTTCTTCAAAATGGCAGTTTATCGCAAATTTCACTTACCTTTGCAGGCAATATGACTAAACCTACTGGTAAGTCGAATCATTTTAGTAAAGAGCGAAGAGATAACATAGTTGCAATCTGCGTTGTCCTTCAGACAGTTATAACTGTCATGTCTCTTTTGGTTCAACTTTGCGAATAGTCGCAGTCATTTTGATTTCACAACCATACCCACTATGGTTGTTATCTTTGGGGGAGTCATTGCAGCTCCCCATTTTTAGAGGTTCATGCAGGAATCGAACCTGCGTTCATGGTTTTGCAGACCATTGCCTTACCACTTGGCTAATGAACCAGATAGCTGGAAGTTTCACAACTTCACAGCTTCACGGAAAGAAAAATAAGCTAATCCAATAACAATCTTCTATTCGTCAAATGCGCCCTTAGATGGATTTGAACCACCGACCTGATGATTAACAGTCATCCGCTCTGCCACTGAGCTATAAGAGCAAATGATGTCTTTATCTCCCTGACCGACCCATCCCCCCTTTCGGCGATGGTGGAGGAATCGAACACTCCCATAAAGACATCTGACATACCGATTCTGCCAACAGCTCGGTATCACACTCCTGGACCAACGATTCCAGACAGGGCTTAGTTTACTTGCATATCGACTTGTCTCAGCATAACCTGCATGTTCGTTCCCTTGTACTTCGGGCTTGTTGCACTCGGCAATGGAGTTGAACCATTCTTTTCTGCTCGAAAGGCAGATGTCCTTTCCGATAGACGAGCCGAGTAAATTGCCGGATTTTCACCGGCTTTTGACTAAAAGTCTTAACTTTGCAACCGCAATGGAAACGTTGTTGAATATAACCTTGCCAATCTGCTCATTGGCGTGGCTTATAAAGGAGATAAGGCTCCTTATAGCCGAGGTTAAGGGTCGCCGTTAAACCCAGTCAAAAATAACGGTCGTATCTTGCAGCATCACCTTCGTGGCCGGTCACACAACTTGGTACCATTGTGGGTAGCGAAAATCTGCAAGAACGAAACATTTGATTTGAGGAATAAAGGCAATGTGCAACGGTGACCGGTTCGTTTACAGTTGTTTCCATGAAGTTATATGAAAACTTCATAGCACATTGCTTCCTCTTTTTTTCAAAATGTCAAAGAACGTTGTAAACCGTGTGTTCTGGGATGGACTTGAACCACCGACTTCGACAGTGTCAGTGTCGCATTCTAACCTGCTGAATTACCAGAACAACACCCCAACGCATTTCACAACGAATTGGGGGAAGAATACTACTACTACTAAATAACCTATGTGGTGTGGACCGGAAGAGAATTGAACTCTTGACCTTCAAATTATGAGTTTGCTGCTCTGACCAACTGAGCTACCGGTCCTTTAAATCCGCTTCCTTGGTATTTGTTATTTAAGGAAGCGGATATTGTTAATTGGTTATTTTAAGAAATTCTGGAGTCACCCCGTATAAAGGTGTTTTCCCATCCCATTTATCAATAAACTGTTTGTATAGAATTTCCTTTGTCAACCCCTTTGAGGCAATAAGAGCCTGCTCTGTCTTTAACCTTTCCAATTCGTTTTGCTTTTTCTGCTCTTCGATTTTTTGATCTATGACAGAGATATTAGTATTAACCTCGTTTCTATTATCAATTTTTTCTCTTACTCGATCGCTAAATTCTAATTGAGCTGAAAATGATTTTAAATCCAAGCCACGGTCTCTAAATTCTGTTCTAACAATATCCTCCAGTTTCTTTTCAAAAGCTAAAGAGCCGCCATCAGCCATAAGCGTATCGGTTTTATATTTTCGGCTTTCTTCTTTAATAAGGTCATAAATGCGCGGTTCAAGAATGTTATCCTCTAAAGATCTCATAAATCCATCCCCGTTTCCGATATGCTTATTATCAAATACAACATCAATCGCTTTGTCTTTAATAACTCTATATGAATATAGAGGGGTAGCGTTGAACTCTGTGTTATCGGCCGCTTTTAACGTTACTGATTTCTGAAATCCGCCACGTTGTTCAAACAACGGCACCTGAAACAATTCGGTTCCCCATTCCCATGTAGATACCTTCCCAGACACAATCTTAAAATCCTCCTTACCATCTTTACCATAGTTCTCCATTAGAACTCCGGCATAGTTAGGAGCGACACGTTCACAGGATGAAAAAATTACAGCTGCCATAAAAGCAACCAACATACACTTAATCTTTGTCTTCATGTTTTTTGATAATTAATTTAATGATGTTAATAACTGGATAGCAAACCCCAAAACATATAGCAATTCCCAACCAAGCGTTAATATGGTTGAATACCCTATTGCCAACGAATAAGATAGCTATCATAAAAAAGAATTGTTCTACATACTTTTTCATCGTATATTAATTTGATATATTTCAAAGAACTCTTATTGACTTATGTCATTGTGCCGCAAACAGGAGTTGAACCTGCACTATCTTTTTTCAATTTCTTAATGTCTGTCTTATTGGAAGACACGTGTGCTTTGGTTCTCCGCATTTAATTCTACCAAGGACTCAACCAATTGTCTTAAATTGGCAATAATACTTGCTCTTTCGTCTATAAGCTGTTCTTTCATTGTATAATAATTTAATTGTTAGCTGCTTATGATTGGCAACACAGTTTTATTTATTCCCAAAATCAGCTGGGGTTTCTCCCCATTCTTTGTTATTCCAGTGCCGGACCTCAATTGTATCAACATCCCATGCAAGAATTTTAAGAAATATCTCGGCTTTCTGAAGTTCTTTACATTTCTTCTTGGATGCCGTTTTCTTGTTTTGGAACCAAGTTATTGCTGTTATACTATCTGTATAGATAATTTTGGGGGAATAATCGTTTTCAATAATGTATTTCGCCGCTTCAACAACGCCTAAGAACTCTCCAATATTCACCGTTTTGTTTCCCAGGTTCTGATAAAAGATCCGTTGTCCGGTTCGCAAATCTATTCCTTGATACTCTGTTGTCTTATTTTTTACAGAATGAGCTGCATCTGTAGCTATTCCTTCTATTGGGATTCTTATCATATCCTACCAATATTGAGACGGAGTGGGAATAAGAGCTACAGTACCATTTATCATTGTTGGTCTCATCTCCACTGTCGAATTAATCCAAAATTTGCAAGGGTATTCGCCATCCACTTTAGCAAGATTAACTGTACTGTAATACGATTTACGTCCTTGTGCCTTTATACATGCTTTTTTCCGCTTTCGTGGTAATTTAGGCTTTTGTTGTTTTATAAGCTTTATTTGTGGGGACATAGTGACCGTCATTTTGAAACACAGTTAACACAATATTGGCTGCTTTACGAAAATCTTCAATAACCAGCAAAAGGTTTTTAATGTCTTTCCGCTTTGCCAGTTGCTTTATAACACCGCTAATGGTACGAATAGAAAACCTTTCACCGTCCATAGGGTCATATATTATGGTTTTGTTCCCAAATTTTACTTCTACTTTATATATGGCGTTTTTAACAACCGTAGAAGTTATCTTGGCTTCAAAAGCATGTGGCTCTGCTGCAACAACAATGAATCCGCGTCTATTATTTGTCATTGGAATCATTTGCACATCATATAATACATCTGGTTCGATTACTGCCTCCAGTTCACGTGATGCAATACATACACATTTGGGTTCTTCGGAATCTTCTCTCACACCTTTTATTTTACCGGTCTTAGTATTGATAGAGATAAATCCCACCCAAGACCCAGAAACGGTTGATTTAGTAAATTTCAACTTTGTTTTTATTCTGTCCATATTGCTATGATATTAGTTTGCATATAAAAGCCTCGCCAACTATAAGACGACGAGGCAAAGGTAATATTTTGTTTTTGAAAATATAATCAATTTAGAATGTATTTTATATTTAAAATATTGTAATACAGATATTTAAATTAAACGAAAACTAAATAATTTAATCAATATAAATAACTATATTTCAGAGAATTGGAAAAATCTTTATTAGTATATCGAAAATCTCAATAATCCATGATTTCATCTTCTAAAATACGTTTCACTTTTGGGATTGAAAATTCTCCTTTTTCATTACGGTATTCTACAATTTTAACTGGAATACCAATGTGTACAAGAAGCGGCAGAGAGTTTTCAAGAGCATCCTCTGGAAAAGCGCAATATTTTATGCCCGCTCTATAGCTTACAGGAAGGTTAAGGGGATTGCTTAATCGAATAGCATCCTCTTCATAAGCTTCAAAACAAGATTGGTTATGAAATAATACCAAACTATTTGCGCATTCTTCTTTATAGAATTTATACGCTTCAATGTACAGATTGTCCATAAAATTATAATTTAATTTGATTAGAAATGCACCTGTCACATATACCGTTATTCCGGATAAATTTTATTTTAGATAATTGGGAGCCACATTGCTGACAATAATATGTACGCTTGGGTTTAAATTTAATTGCATATAAAATTTGACGTTTGTTTACATCATATATGCCGGCAAGATTTTCAAGGATCTGATTATGTGTAAACTTGTTTGTTTTTACCAATTTCCAATAATCGTGCCGGATTAGTTTGTCTCTTGCTTCCTTTAAATTCAATAAATTCTTGTCTCTCAATATAACAATGTAAGGGTAGGGGACATTAGTTATATCGGCAATCTTTTGAGCATACAAGTCGTAAATCTGTACAGTACTCATTTTTCTATTATTATTTTAGTTTGAAGTGTTATAGCTTTAGAATTTTCTATTTCACGTATAAGATTAAAGGAATCTTCCAATAAAGCCAACATGATACGGTTACTCTCCTCATGTGTCATAGTCTTCCAGTTAATTTGCAATTGTTTGGCTATGTCTTTGGCCGGTTTATAAAACTTATTTGTTTTTGGAATATCTGTGACATTATATATTTCGCTTTGTTTTTGATCGAATAATAAACTACTTAATTCATAATAACGAAAAAATGCCTCCAAAGTCTTCTTCTTGTCTGGAGGTGTAATGGATAATTTGTTTTTTGGCATATTTATAAATAATTATACGCGATTTTCAGCAATTTATGTAATTTTCAACTAACATGGTAAGATTAGTCATGCAGGTTCCCTTTTAGTAGCAAACCTTGTCGACGCATTTGAAATATCATGGATCAATTATGCTATTTTGATTTATGATATTATTTCAGTTGCCATCGCAAGGTTTACAGAACTAATCAAAAAGAAGTCAAAAAGACTTTGTAAATTGACGAATTTTATCTGCATTACCGGAGAACATATCTTCGGCCTTTTTAAGTAATAGTTGGGATAGGGTAGGGGTAGTTGAGAAAACCAAGTAATTTTTTGAAAAATAATTATACACAATTATATTCAATTGTCAATAAATAGCAGTACCTTTACTTTCTCAATTAATAAACATTTATCATTATGAATATAGAAATTGGAGACATCGTACAAATTGTCAATACAATTGATCCAATCAAGATGGTTGTTATAGACAAAAAGGACAACGAGTATTTAACCGCAGTGTACTGGAGTAATACCCAAGGAGCATATCTAACAATAACAGGAAATATAAATGCTTTCGTGAAAATAGATTAACAGGTCCATTGCTTTTTATAATAAAATATAGGAACACAAAAGAAGCGTATCTCTACAACAATATACGAAGGATTGCTGTCCCTATATTTTTTTGCTTCAATAATAGCTTTCATATAATAAAATTTTAGTCTATAATAAATAACGTTCACTAACTACGGAAGGAACTTCTTAAAATCGTCTAACCATTAAATAGATACAATTCCAGATACCAAAGTATTAATGTTGACAATTACTGGTTTGGAGTTGTCTGTATGGAACAAATCTATAAGAATATCGCCAAGAGTTTCTTTTATTGTTGATTTAAGAAAATCTTTAATTTTGCAGTCTTCTGTTCCATTTCCTTTAATGACAATCGTTTCTGCTAATTTTTCGATATTGAGAATAAACATTTGAGATGAATCATTTTCATCTTTTATTATTGCTACACTTTGGTATTCCATTTTCCTATCGTTTTCTATAGAATAGGAAAATGGAAGAGGGGAGGGTTATGCTTTTATTGAAAAATATATTTAGACATAAAAAAGAGCGGCTATTCAGCCGCCCCTTCTACAAATTCCTTTAACCGATACAGCCGGTCAATAGCTGGGTTATAAAACGCATCTGGATAATGCTGTTTAATGTCGTTTATGTTCGCCCGGACATATAGAGATGTGTCGTAGATATGTTCGGATTCTGATAATATTACTTCTTTCGGTAACTGTGCTGTTTCCGCCCAGTACACGATTGCTTTGACGGATTCCTCGTCATATGCGTATTTACTTTCTTCCGCCATAATGATTTATTATTTGAAATTATCACCTTTGCTTTATCAATGATTATTCAGCTATATAGTCTTTTGTAATAATATCATTAAAAAATATAGGTGGTAAGATATAACCAGACAACTTTGTGCCTAATGTTTTTAAATGTATTATCCCTCTAAGTGAGCCATAATTCAAAGAAGCAAATTGTACTAAAATATTAGTCGGGAATATTATATGCCCTTCGCTGTCAGTAATTCCACTTATAGAATCTGGGTGTATCAAGAAATAACTGTCAATGACAGCCCTCATCAGTGGAGACTCCACATTGGAAAATGTCACTGTAATTTTACTACAAAGCACATGTTGGGGTTTATCATACTTAAACTGCGCCTCTGTTTGTACTTGAATTTCACCATGTTCATCCTTCATGTTTTCTTCAAACATGGCAAACTGTTCCAATTCCATTTTAGCGTATCTGTACATCACATCTTTCATAATATTCAAATGTTTTATGCGGCATTTTTAATGGAGGAATATTCTGTAACCGTAGTGACAGACTCATATTTATCTTTTTCTCCACCAAAACTAAAGCTGTTTATATCATAAGATAAAATAGAGACTTTACACTCATACGGGCGATGAATAGAAATTAGGTTTTCACCTATAGCTGATTGCACACGGCAAATCGTTTCAAGTGTAAGGTTCTCATTGCCCTTCAGTAATTTTCCGATATAAGCGGGAGACACATCAAGCATATCAGCAAATGCTCTTTGTGTAATCCCCTCTTTGCGTAGATGGTATCGGATTGCAAGCGCTATCATTCGAGACATCCGTAACCAATCCCTGTTTTTCTCCAGTTCCTCGGATTTCCTTATGACTTCTTGTGAACGGTCCTTTGCCAACTCATTCAGTTTTTCAAAATTAAATGCCATAGTTATTCTTTTAATTAGTAAATTCATTTTCTTCATATATGCCGTAACACTTTAACCATGCCCTAACCTTGTCTATATTTTGGATAATATGGTCTTTTAGATACGGCGATTCTTGTATCGTTTTACACAGTTTAATACCCCCTCCTACAATAATATATCTGTTTGCTCCCATTTTTATAGCATATAGCCGGATGAAAGAGGGGGATTCGGTACCGTAAGACTTCATTGGTGCATATTCAAATTCAAATTTATATTTCCCATCCAAAAATTTAAAGTGAGAATCAAAATCCGGTTTGTTTTTTTCTTTTGCGTTGAAATATAACTTGCGAAACAAGATTTCCAAATCATCTGCTTCTTCGGATACCTGATAAGCAGCGGCTTCTGGTTCGCAAACGGCAGACCAAACTTTTGATTTCAGATGTTCTTTATTTTTTTCAAAGAAATCTACGACTACATCCAAATCTCTCCAATTTTCAAACAGCCGTTCAAATTCATTGACATCTTCGTCATCATATTTAATACTATAAATATATGGAGGGTATATTTTTTCTATTTCCACGATATTTCTATGCTTGAATTAAACGATACTTTTTACAAAAATAGTGTTGGCAATCGTATTATCCAAATATATTAGATAATAAATAAACCTATGGGTTAATATTTAACACAAATGTGATACCCCAAAAGAATTCAAATAAACGAACGTTTTTTTATTTTGTTCTATGGTATTAAAACGAAATATATTTATCCGTTATACCTTAGTCAGCAACTTGAAGTCTTCAGCAGATATTCTGTTGATTGAGACAAGCCATTCAAGATAAGAAATGTCATCTTTAATATCACGAAATTTTTTCCCTTTATATTTTCCAAAATCAATTATTTTGTCTGCAATAGGTATATCTTCTTGTTTTTCAACACCTGGATATAATTGTTTAAGCTCTTCAAAGTCAATTTTAAAAAGCCTGTCCGTTGCTTCTAACCAATGAAGATATTGGCAATCTACTTTGTAGATGTCACCAAAAGATTTACCCTTATATTTACCAAACATAAGTATATCACTCGCTTTGTGAATAGGGAATATTTCATCAAGCGATACACCTGGAACATCAATCAGAACCCATTCCCCACACCCAGCACAAGGTATTTCTTCATCTTTGATATTTGGATAACATTCTTGCCTATATGTGTCATCAGGCTTACCGTTCACAAAACATTTACCATAAGCCTTACCATATTTGCCGTGTGGCTTTACTATTTCAACTAAGAAAGTCCGATCTTTGTTTGGGTCAATACGTCTTTCTTCGCTGGCGGAGCGTACCAGCCCCACCTCACATCGTTTAACTAAAAATGGAGTTCGTTTTCCTATATTGTAATAAATATTGAAAATATTATCGTGTGGATACATGTCTTCTTTTTTCAGGTATTGATAGGTCTGGTATTTTATCGCTTAGCAAAGGCCATAGAAATGGCGTAAATAATAACACAAATTAGCCCTACAGCCAAGAAAAAATCAGATAATAATTCATAGTGTTCGTTGTGCATATATAAAAGAAAATAAGTAAGTAGACAGGATAACAATATACAAATACAATATCTTTTCCATGAAACATGTTGGTCTTTTTCTTTTTCTAAAGAAAACCCACACATAATAGCAATACAAAGTTCTGCCACCATCCATATGATAATACAAATAAACGTAACCATCAGTTCTCCTTTTTTAAAGTTTTAATGAAATGCCAGAATGCTCATTATTTTCTATTTTAATATCATAACCTAAAACATCCACAATTTTAAGTAAAGTATCTATACTTATAATTGTAGCTTTTCTTTCGACATTAGCAATTGTAAGGGGGGCACATTCAATTTTTTTTGCTAAAGCGCGTTGAGATAAAGAATGTGCTTTTCTGACATCGACCAACCATAATAATAAGCTTTCATAATTAGCTATGGTAACTTTATCTATCTGAATATGTGAATTGATTGCTTGCAAATATTCCATTACTTTTTTTAAATTGAAATTATGCTCACCTTTTTCAAAACGCCTCAATGAAGGTAATAACATTTTCATATTAAACGAAATATCAGAAATCCTTATGCCAGATTCTTGCTTAGCCTTTGCCATTAATGCACAAAATTCTTTTCGATCCATGATTTTTATTTTTTGATATTACGGCAAAAATAGGTGTTATATTTGAAGTACACAAATACTTATCATTTTTTCTTCACAATTTCCCTTTCCACAAAATCAATCACCACATTTATCTTCCCTATGCAGTCATCGGTCAAGTCAATATACTCCTGCATTTTTTCTCCTCTGGAAGACATTTGAAGCCCATCCGATAAGGAGTCATAGGCATCCTGTTCCTCGTTTAAGATGTCCTCCAGCTCCCCTTTGGCATCTTCCAGTAAATTTATGACATCGTTGAATCTACCTTTTCTTTCTTTGTTCATTGATTATATACATTATTATGAAATAACTACCTTTCTCATTGGTTCAATATTTTAATAGCTTGCTCAACATCATCTTCCGACAAACCCAATAGGGTATCAGTCTTTACAAAGTGTTCAGCTTGTTCAAGAAGCATATCGCTATCATCATCCAGTATCACGTAGTTAAAATCAACCCCAATCTCTTTATAGTTCCAATTTTTTCCATTTTCAGAGTGGATATGGGTGTCGATCCATTGTTTTATCTCAACTCCACGAGGAATGCTAAGATGAATACCTTGCATAATATAGGCATACGCTCTTATAGTTACTCCTACAATTCTATCAGCGTATGGAAATGGAAACGGGACTGAATGTCTTATGGTTGTTAATTCTTCTTTTGTATCTTCTACCGTGTTTCTTCTCCAAGACGAAGAAATAACAATTTTGGCATCCGTAGCATCTATAATCTTACCAAGTAAATCACACGCATCCTTATCAAGTGCATAATGTGACTTTTCCGTGGAAATCACTCCATCTATATCAAGAAATATGATTTTCATGTTCAATGTTTTTTATGTAATCAACTAATTCAAATTCGTAAACAAATACATAGGGATTAGATTCCCATGTTCCTTTGCCGGAGACTTTATCTATGAGGGCGGCAAAGGCTTCACGAGGAGTGCAATAAGGTTGAATATCTCCTTTATAATAATAAGCATCCATAAAATGTGTATCTGCACTTCCGCATTGTCCTTTATAAATTCCTTCTTTCAAGCAATCTTTATCGGAGATGTCTTGCAACCGTTCTATCTTGATGTCGGTAATGCGGATATGATGGGGCATGAGGTCAGCACGGACAAACATTTTATTTTTCCAACCGGGTGCGAATTTAGTTTTAGTATAAAATCCTATTCCGTCCCTATCATTAAGTGCAATTTCGGGATTCATCCCTAAACTTTCATAACATTGTGCAATGGCAAAAACTCCACTAACCTTGTACTTCGGCTGAATAAACATTGGAACAAAGTCATTACAGTCCTTATCATATACAAGAATCTCAAAAAGGGGGCTAACATCATCTGATTCAGTAATCCTAAAACATCCAGCAGGATTTTCTTGATATGCTTTCGGACACTTAATGATTCTTCTTGTCTGCGTCTTCCGACCATCCAATACAGCCTGGGTTAGACTGTATTTATCATTGAACATTATCTTCTTCATTGTATCTTTCTTTTAACTCTTTCAAAACAATCTCCATGCCTTCATTCAATCCTTTCTTGTAGCCTGATATATGCTCACCTATGTTGTAAACCAAGCATCCTGCAACGATAAGAATAACTCCTACAGTCCTATGCCAATAGAGAAAGGATACACTGAACGGTGAGAATGTCAGTCGGAAGTGACCGATGAATAATGCTGATATGATGAGTATCGCAAGAGAAAATATTAGGTTTGCTTTCATAATTATATACTCTTATTCGTTAATCATTAAACAAATCAACAGCTTTCGCAACCCAATACCATATCACGAAATAAAAAGCGTATTTGGCTAATCTTTCGCAAGCTTGTGAAGGCTCTATCCCGGCAATGAAATTCCATGTATTATACTCATATACGCAAATTAGATATGATATAATGATAGGAACCAGTATATATATAAATCTTCTCATAATCATATATGTTTTAATGCTTCTTCTATCCCGGCTTCCAGTGCTTCCTCGTAAGATTTATAAATTTTATCAACTTCTGTTTCAGAAAGAAAATCATAATCCTCTATATCGTAAAGTCGATAATACCATCGTCCATATTGATTAAAATCAACAGCTATATGAATAGAATGATTTTCACGCAGCCACTTTTGGGCGATAGATTGAGGTGGAACAGATAAGTATTTATAACAATGATGCAAAGTAGAAACATTTATAAAATATTTTCTTTGCTGGAAACCTTTCTCTTTCAGCAGCTTCGCAGTCTCTAATGTTACAAGTTCTTCGGTCATAACTATAAAAATAATGCGGTTGTTGAAACAATAGTCATAATGAAAAAGATTAATGCAATACATTTCCATATTTTTGCAGTAGCCTCCAAACCGTGTTTCTGCTTGTCAAACTCGCTTATTGCGTAATTCAAAGCCTCGTCTTTCAGTCCTTTAAACTTGTCGTTCAAAGCCTCTGTTATATCGTCTGCAATAACATACTTCACCTTCTCTAACACAGATTCAGGATAACCTCTCTCATCATAATTTATTTCATACAACAAGTCGTGGTGAAAAAGATAAGGTATATCGTTTACTTTATAGGAAAGTTTGATGCCGCTTTCTTTGACATATTTCAAAAACCTTTCTTCGGCAATCTCATTTATCTTTTCCTGGTTAAATTCTGACTCCTTCTTTATCTCATTAAAATATTCCTCGTCAACAATCACACAATTGTTTTCAAGTTTCATCACATGTGCTTTCATTCTTTTTCTTTAAAGTGTTCAATCAGTTCGTTTACGGTAGCCTTGTGAATGGCGTCCAAATTCACGTCAATATCATTAACCCAATAAGTAGAGAACTTGATTTCAGGACACAGAATCCATTTATTCCCATCCGTAAACCATTGGTATTTATCTGTATCGTCCCTCAATGCGGCTATAGCCAAGAAAAGTTCCTCATTCATTCCACAATCAATAAGACTATCTATTTTTTCAAGATCATCTGTATCATCATCGTCCAATGAATAAACCATATTAGCTCCAAATATACAAGTGCATAAATTGTAGTATAAATTACGCCAACCTACATATGGATTACAATAGTAACCAAATTCTTCTAATCTATTTCTAATATTAGCAGTATTTTTACGTATGAAACACGGTGTTGTAAATCCCATAGTTATTCCTCCTTATCTATCTTAATATCTGTTACTTTGCCACAATTGATAAAATAATCATCATGACCCGCGCCAAACATATCACAAATAAGATAATCGCTATTATCGCATTTATTCCGTAACGAACATTTTAAACAATAATCATGTTTCGCTTCCTTCAATTCATGTAGCACTCCGTCTATTATTATTCCGTTCTTTATTTCCATGATTATTTTCTCCTATGCGTTTTACGGTTTTTATTCTTCTTCCTGCGTTTCGCAATCTGCTTATTTGTACACCTATCATATTTTGGGCGATATTTTTTCATTTTGGGTGCATCACACGGTTCTAAAGGAGAAATATCACTATATGGATTGTAAATCTTATAATAAGTATTTTCGTTCCACGAAATTTCATTCTGCATATTTATCCCTCCTTCTTTTTAAGGCTTATATCAACTGATAACCTATCGGAAATTTCCATGATTACAACGTTAAGATTATATTGGTTTTTATATGCTCTATGGGGGAAACAGCTAACGCAGATTTATCCTTTTCTCTGCATATATAAAACATGTTGCTGACTTTTAAACCCGTTTCGGTTTCAAGTTTTTCCAGAATATGAGCTATCTCCATTTCGGCTTTCGCTTTCTTGTTTTTTGCTTCTTCTATATCCATGGTTATTTCCCTTTCAATTCATTAATTAGCACATCGGCGCAAGCAATAGCAAATTGAGCAACAGCTTTAGGTACTGTATGTATCTCGTTTTCTTTATATGTTGCTTCGGAACAGGCATAACCAACTTCTTCTTCATCGCTTAGTATTCCTTGCATGGCAGCTTTCGCCAGTTCGTAACGCCTCTGTTCCCAATCAATATTATCAGACCTTTCTTGAAGTATTTCAACCTCATCAAAACTTAATTCAATAGGACTCCCGTAACTATCACACTTATCAAGTGTGACACGTGCGTAATCAGAAATATTGATAATTTCTCCAGTCTCTTTTATTCTCGCTTTCATTATTTACCCTCCTTTTCAACATATCCGTTTTTAATACACCAGCACAGCATCTCATAGGCTGAATTAATAAGTTCCTTACTCTCTGTCAGGTTTAATATAGAACGCGAATAAGGCTCCATATATAAACATGTTCCGCTATTTGCAAGCTTCTGTAAGGTTAGTACATGTGTGCCAATAAAACAAGGCAGCTTATCGAGAATGTCCTGCAAAGTGTAAGTGGGAATTATTTCCCAAAATGCACTATCTCGTTTTTGATTAATTACATCTTCATATATTTCAAGTTCCCATTTTGCATTTTTATAAGACAGAGCGTAACACCAACACATGCTTCCATCGCTTGTATCCAGCCCAAGCTCCTGCAAATGTTTCATCTGTTTGACTGATAATACTTGTTTTGATTTCATAGTTTAGTCCTCCGTTTCTGTTTCAAAAGTGTTGTATTCAATATCAGCATTACTAACGCATTTGGGCATGTTCTTATCCCGTTCTTCCTTACTCAAATAAAGAAATATATCTTCGTCTGGATTGGAAGAATAACTATTTCCGTTCCAGACTGTTCTAATTATTCCATATATCTTCATATTCAATCTCCTTTCTCTTTAATCCGTTCCCGATTGCTTTCCGAAACACACATCTTGCACCATGATTCCTTAATGTGATACACTTTTTAGATCTTCGTTTGTAGCAATTCCTTTTAAGACAGTTCCTCCTACTTCAACACGATAAAAGTAAGAAGGGTGAATATTGTTATCTGAATCTTCAGAAAATGACGGGTACACTTTCTTTATTCGACCAATTTTTCCAACCATTTCTGGTTGCAGATCATTGGATACAATTTTCACATTATCTCCAACACTAAATTTTAAATTTTCCATGTTATTATTAAATTATACAACTTTACGTTGCGTTGTTACTAATATTTTACATAACGCCTCACAAAGAACTCGTGCCATATTTACTTCTACAGCATTGCCTATATATTTCTTTTGTTCAGCCTGGGTGCCAACAAGAACATAATCGTCAGGAAATCCCATGATCTTTTTTAATTCTGAAATCTTCAGCATACGCATCTTAATATCCATGATACCATACATGGCCATAAATTCTTTTATCTTCTTCATAGGCTCGGTATCATCGTCATATATTTGATAAATCAAGCATCCGTCTACGGGAACAATAAAAGATGGCAGTTCACAATCACCAGACGCTTCAACAAGATATGGTGGCATTTTATCCATCCTTGCTATCAATGTAAAACAAGGTTTATCTACAGAACCTCCTGGAGATGAATATTGGGGGTTCAGTAAATAATGCCATTTGTGATTAGCTGTAATGCGGCCCACCGATTTATCTGCTGATGCAGGTTTGCTATTACCATATTGCCGGTCTATAAAAATAGGGCACACAATCCGTTGTTTGGGAATTGTAGTAACAGCTGAACATGGCTTGTTTATACTGCCATGTTGCCCGCCACCAGAATAATAGTTCATAAAAAATGAAGAAATAAGACCAAACCTATCTTTTGTGGTAACAGTTGGGGCCGGTTCTTCAACCGACTTGTTAAACCCATTTCCATAATGAACTGATATAAAAATATGATGGTCTTTAGTTGTAATAGCGCCCGCTGGCTGTTCCACACTTATATTTTTGCTCATTGGTTCTCCACTGTATGCTTTAGACAAGAAGTTTACATGAGATATACCTAATCTGTTTTGAGTAGCTACAGTTGGGCATGGGTGTTCTATATCGGGTGCTACATATTTCCCAGCTTGATTCATTGAATTGTATTTGATAAGAAATGCCTCTTTTCCTCCCGCAACAAATTTTATTAAACCAGCATAAATACGATTCAATGACGCATCTACCAATGGTTTTTTTCTTCCAAAAATACTTTTTCCTTCATCTTTAAGATCAAGCACTTCTTTTACTGGATTCCATTGTCGCTTATTTGTTTCAGGAGCTTTAGAATGTGTTGGTTTCGGAAATACAATTGGTAAGCCCTTGGTGGCAAATATCCCAAAAAAACGTTTCCGAGATGTATATGCACCATAATCAGCAGCATTAAGGATTTGATAATCATAATCATAACCGTAAGACCGCACTTTAGCAACCCATTTTAAATAAGATTTTCCCTTATCTTTACTAATAGGTTTCCCATATTCATCTAAATCACCCCAGCTCATAAACTCTTCAACATTCTCAATTTGGATATAGTCTGGATGAATGGCTTCGATATATCTAAAAAGATTTTCAGCAAGTGTTCTACTATCAGCATCTCGTGGTTGACCACCTTTAGCTTTACTAAAATTTGTACATTCCAATGAGGCCCATAAAACTATTAATGCTTCAGGATATTCAGCTCTGCATTTTTGTAGGTGGGAAACTAAAGGAGATAAATTCAGTGTACGAATATCTTCTGTAAAATGAAGAGCGTCCGGATGATTAGCAGCATGACTTGCAATCGCATTTTTATCATGATTTACACATGCTATTACCTTAGCGCATTGTTCGTTCTCTAAACGGGCTTTTTCAACTCCTGTACTGGTTCCACCAGCACCACAAAATAAATCTATATAAAGTAATTTCATTGCTTCTCTAAGTATTCTACAATATCTTTGTCGGGCATATTAAAAATCTCTTCATCCAAATAAAAATAAATCTGGTTATCTACGGTTTCCGCTTCTCGTGTGCTCCAATTCCCCATATCATCTAATAATTGTTGGCTTAAACGTTCTACAGACACAATCACTTCTTGTTCATCAGATGTTCCTTCAAATATAACCACTGTCTTTGTCGGATAATAAGCTCCGTTCCAATCAATATAGTCTGGGGGCTGGCAGAATATTCTACGAATAATTGGCCACAAGTTTTCTGATTGAAAATCGGAATTTTGTATATGCCAGTAGCATTCCCAGTATGTAAATCCTGTACAACGTATCATTTGTTGGATTACTGTATCAGAAGCCCCATTACTTATAGCATTTTGAAGTGCGCACCAGCATCCTTGATCGAACCCTGTTAATTTTGGGGTTAATTCGCTGGCCTTTACTTGAATATT
Source organism: Bacteroides sp. 2201st1_D9_2201SCRN_220225 (assembly GCF_040928965.1). Classification (NCBI taxonomy): domain Bacteria; kingdom Pseudomonadati; phylum Bacteroidota; class Bacteroidia; order Bacteroidales; family Bacteroidaceae; genus Bacteroides; species Bacteroides sp. 2201st1_D9_2201SCRN_220225. The sequence goes on from NZ_JBCODG010000020.1 coordinate 32,816, forward strand.
TCCTCTTTTATCAGGAAAAATTAAAGAAACAGGCGTATCATCTTCAACCGGATGAGGAACAGAGACACACACTTGCATAACTTTCTGCTCGCCACTGTTTACAGGATGCCATATAACCTCCGCACCTATATTGACAAAATAATATTTATTCATATTCAATTATATAAAGGATTTACTTAGCGAATCTAACAGTTGTTTTAAAGGCTGTTTGTCGTCTTCATTCTTAGCTGTTAATAATTTAACTTCTCTGTCAGCTAATTGATAAAATTCATCTTTTTCAGCATAATTCATAGCTTTTATATACAATTCAAAAGCGTCTTCAATAGACATACCATCTGCCGAAATATTAGCTAACAGCTCTCCCATACACACTTCGCTTTGTGTGTATTGTTCTATAATCTTTTCAAATGTTTCCATACATGATTTATTTTAGAACCACACTAATAATCTTGGAGTCTTCCAATAAAAATTGAATACTGGGAATATCTCTTTAAGTGTAGTGGTTATTTTTCCTGTAATATTTTTCACATGTCTAATTCGCAAATGATTAGCTGTTACTGCATAGTCTATTCCTTGTTGTAGCCCTATTTGCGAAAGAAGCGATTTCAAGAATACTTTTATATGTTGCTTTGCGCCAGTAATTGAACGATAGCCAAAATCAATGTTAGCTACACGCTTGATACGCTTGCGTCTCATTTATTTTTCAGCTTGTTATTAAACTTGATCTTTCCATTTTTATATAAATCAATTTTCTTTTTACGATATTTTCGTTTTAACTCAGTCCAATATTCAGTTGGATATTGTTTGTAAGTCTTGCGTGTAGGGGGAGATAGTATAGATTGTATAAGCCGTTTGCTTACATTAAACATTGCGGCCAACTTTCTTTGACTATATCCTTCACGGGCCAAAATCTGAATGGCCTGGCGTTGTTCTGGGGACAACTTAGCGCGGCCATCAAACCTGGTTCCTGCCAATTTTATGTCTTCTATTTTTAACGGCATTTTATCGCAGCTTTAATTTGAATAGATTTTGTTTACTTGTATGGTGTGAATAGTTGTCCACTTTAACTGTATATTAACATAAAGGTTGTTCCTGTTTTATACAAGAACAACCTTTCTTCATGGTCGGTTATATCGTAACCCATCTGTATGGACAAACCATTTTTTTAAACTTCCATCAGGCTTTAGTACCTTTTCTATATCAATTGTTAACCAATGGATAGCTCCCTCTCCAGATTTAATTTCAAAATAGGTGGGGTGTCTCCAATAATCAATCGTCTTTTTATGTCCCATATTAATCATCGTTTATTGCTACAGATTTTACTTTGTCTGTAACAGGCATGTATTCTATAAGATATGCAAGATGTCCGGTGGCAATATACTCCAGCTCGATATGTTGCTTGTTGCCCCATTCTTTATCGTAAGCCAACAAGTTGATATGTCCATTATTCAGCCGTGCTTCATAAACCACAACGTCCATGGGGCCTTCATCCGTATTGACCATGATTGTAGGTGGTTCGTATAATAATTCCTCATTGTTATCGTCGTCAACCCAAACAAATTTGCCACCATGAGCTTGCAATGCTAATACCAGTTCTTCCGCTTCCATTTTTCTAATTTTGTCACACATGGCACTAAAATCAGAATGCTTAATATATTCCATTATAATTCAATGTTTTATGACCTACAAACACAAATATATTCTCCAGCTATCTTATAACTTTTGTATTCACCATCCCAATGATTTAAAACAGAACACCAGCCGTCTATGGAAATTATAGAATCCAACCAGTCTTCCAAAGAATCTATTGTATTTTGGGCCGCAACCGCCTCACGCCAAAAATATTCATACTCATCATTATTATGTACTATGTCACTGGCTAATTGTTCTAACTCTTCTTCTGTACCTATATAATATTCCGTCCCATTTGCTTGATATAAGCAGTCGCCATTCGATTGAAATGTATCATCTAAATCACCAAATGTCAATTGCAAATGAATCCCAAGAGCTACAAACCGTTTAGCTTCCTCTTCATCACAATCACGCATTTCCATAACTTTTTCAACAATATCTTTTGTAGCTTCAAAATTACCACTCATGTCAAAATCGCCTGGAACAGCGAAGCTTTGAGACAAATCTTCTTCTTCTTTTTGTAATACTTCGCACAAATCATCTATTCTTTTGCATATATCTTCTGGAATGGGCAAGTAAAGCCAATCAGTTCCATATTTGTAACCTTTGTTGATATACAGCCCTCTGATCGCCAGAAAAATGTATTTTACATACAAGTCATTGGCATCATGTCTGATTCGTTTAGGGTTAAGCCCAAGAATATATTCGATAGGATTACCATCTGCATATCTTGAAATCACTCCCCTCAATGTAGGCATGTGTTCGGGTTGTACTTGATAAAACTTACACATGATATTGAATGATGTGGCATCAAACTGTTTACGGAAATTTTCATCGTATCCGGAAAAGATTTTGATGAATTCATCAAAATCTTTTTTATATTGTTCTCCATGAAGATATTTCTCTTGTGCTCTGGTTCCACTTGCTATACTACCACAATGGTATTTATTCCAAAAATCAAGCAAGTCTTTTTGTCCAGGTGTTCTTGGTGTTATCCTGCCATAACATTGACCCCAGCTGCCGCAACCTTCAGCACACACTGATACTTCAAAGTGTTCTACAAATTCTTCCAAAGTGTCAATGTTTCGTTTTGTACAAGGGTCTACCTCACGGACTTCAAATGTAATACCCCAACGGTTCATGTCGTTGTCACGAATTGTGACTGAACGAGTATATGCTTTTGTTTTCATTGCTGTTATTTATTTACGCCATTCTCTAATTTTATTGGCTACATCAATATTATTATCATCTAACATCTTTTTCAATACCCCAATCAAACGCCAGCCCTCTTTTTTATATTCCTCTGCTTTTTTATTCAAGAAGGAAAGAGCATTGTTTTTACTCAATTGTTTGCCGAAATCGTTGACAACAAAGCAATTATGAAAACGAATCATATTTTGCATTGTGAAGAAAGCCCCAGAGCCTTTATAAGCGTCTATCCACACAGCACTCTGAATGGTGTCATGAGGCATCTTGATACGTAAGCCATTGAATTTTTTAACTGCTTTCCATAAACTATGGGGATCAAACGCATTTTGCATTTCAAATATGGCACGATACAACGGTCTAAGTACTTTTGCATCAAAATCCTCTACGAAAATATTTTTACCACAGATACGTTTATATGGAATCCCTTTGCATTTTCTTTGTTTTAATCCTTCAAATCTCTTGTTGAGTTTTTTTACATAGTCGTTTGCCATATCCAATGCCACTTCCTTATTGAACCAACGATTGCGGTCTCTAAAATTATCAGAATCTGAATATGACGACATTTTGTATTGGGCGTACAATTCATTAATCAACATCTTCCATTGATATTCATACCCCATACTGCGAATTACTTCTGTAAACCCCATAGGCTTACGATAACCGGAAGAAGGAGTTGTGATGTAAATCATACGAAACATTTGTGCCATCACCCAGCGTCTAAATAGGTGACGATTAGGAATTGTCCCCTGATGTGTAATATTCTGGAATATGGCATCATTATCTTCCAATATGCTGATGACACCATTTTGTACCGAAGCGACAAAATCCGACCCATCGGCCCCCTGCATTGCAAAAAGATTGCTAACATCAATGCCCGCTTTTTTCAAAGCTTCAATACGCTCTTTTGCTTTAGGCTGATTAGCTGTAATTGTAAACTCGGTACCACACTCAGGGCATTCAAATTTTAATTGTTTCATAATATGTTTTGTTTTAATTATTGCTTGATATTTATTTTTCTACTGCGATCCAATCTTTCAATATTACGAGATCAAGATCTCTGCTGCTTTGCCAGAACCATTTCCCCATTTTGTTGTCATTCCAGTCAATTCCTAAGATTATCTGGCAAAGAATATATAATTCCAGTTCAATTTGAGCTTTGTCTCTGCCTGTTCCAAACAGCATATCCTCATCTTCCAAATCCTTTTCAGATAAAGCCTTAAAATATTTCTTCTTTTTATATTCGCTTATCTCGGATGGAACAGAATGTTTGTATCGGTCATACAATAGCTCTACATTAGACAAGAAATCATCAATGGATGTGCATGGTTCTATCCCCAAACTTCCTTCATATTGAGAGTTGCGTATAATATATTTACCGTTAAGTTTAAGGCTTCGTGTTTTGAAGTCTATTTTAAATTTTGATCCCTGTTCTACTGACTGTAAGGATTTCTGATAGATATTCTCCATAATTCTCGCTTTGATAAAATTACACTCAGATATTCAACACATTTCTATAAATGACTGATATACTCATCTTATCGTGACGGCAGCAAGGTTTATGAAACCGTAGATGCCGTCACAGTTGATAGATGATTATTAAATGCAATACCTTTGTGTAAACAAGGTTGTGTTACCTGATAAAAAATAGTCTTCATTTAGTGCAACACATTTCTTTAGTATATTGATATATATTGGAGGCCCGTATTACGTCGTCATACAATTGGATGACGACGTAGCAAGGATGCACATACAATATGTTGAATTACTAAATTTTAGACTATCACCTTGTGTTAGGTCAACTATAATTCTCAAAACAATTGGCGCATCTCTTTATTAATTCGATTAAAATCTGGTGTAAATCAGGATGGGCCAGGAGCCATCGGTGACCAGGTCCACCCTGAGTGAAACCAGTTTATATAAATAATGTTTCTTGAATTACAACTTATGCGCTAAATAACCGCCCTCATAATACCGATACATTACTTTACCAATTAGATGTAATCCGGTTGGATTATCCTGGACCTGACAGATATAATCTTCAGGTCCAGGATTAATTGCTACCGGAGTAGTGAATAAATGTATTCCTTGGGTAGCTTTCAGTGTATTCTTAAACTTGTTTGCTATACTACTTCAATAAAAATCCTCATAGCAATTGACACATTTCTTTACTTTTCTTGATATAATCCAGATAATTTAACTCTGAGCTCGTCCTGAAGGCCATAGGCCTTCGAGGTGAGACTCGGAGTTAATATATAATCTGGATATTGAATACGTGCTCCTTGGATTTTTTGTATTGTGCTATAATGTAAATACCAGGCAAAAGGCACATTTCTTTATTTGTTAGATATGTACAGGTTATCACTGAGGCGCCTCAACGAGGCGCCTAATGTGTATAAGACCTGTATATTGAATTATTGTCCCATATTTACTACATTGTGTGCTCAATTTGTAATCACAGTGTTGCCACTAAGGTATTGTATACAGCCCGTCTAATTAATATGGCGTTTTGCATACAGCCAATCGTAAAATACCCTTCAATATTCTTTGTTTTTGATTTGTTTCGATTTGCTTTAACATTTCTACCGATACCTCTGACAATACATCCGTTTGGTTTATCTCTAACATATCCCAAACCGCCAACTTTATGTTTCCCCGTCTCAACAGCTCTCAGACAATCCATAACGAATTTATTTAATTCATTAATATCAGTTCTAACATTGCATACTGGGAGGATTTGCGTTGCCCAGCTGTATTCTCCATTGCCTTTATACAAGAATTGATTGACATGTCTTACCGCATCCGTTAAGGTAATTCCCCGTTTCTTTATAGTCCGTGACTCTATCTCTTTTTGGAATGTTTTGAGTCGGGTGGGGGAGAGGGAAATCATGCTTCCCTTGATGCTAAAACCTAAGAATTTAAACCAACGGTCCACAGTCAGATATTCCACCTTCTTTGGATTCAACTTCATGGACATTTCCGCCAATCTCTTTTGTAAGACGATCATAGCCTTTTCATAGTCCGGTCCAACAAACAGCATATCGTCCGAATACCTGACATAAAATCCGTCCATTTGCGACAGTTCATTGTCCAAATCGTATAACAATACGTTTGCCAGCCAACTTGCCACCGCACACCCTTGTTTAAGGGATTGGTATTTTTCGTGAAGTTCGTTGTTCTCATCGAAATATAACCCACAATGATAATACTTTCTTAATACATCAATCAATGAGGAGTGTCCGTGTTTTGCCTCCACCTTATCAAAAGCCGCATCTATAAACTGAATGGGAACACTGTCGAAATACTTGCTCAGATCAGACTTCCATCCTACATGACTATTACTTTTCATACCAACGATTGTGTGGCTTACTTCCAGAACTACTTTGCCACAACCGATACCTGTTTGATAAGATTTGCAAGCGGGATGAATCATCTCCGGCATCAAATCAAATAACAAATCGTTCGCAATGCTTAGAATTATTCTATCAATAGGCTCATTAACATACACAGTGCGAAATTCTCCGTTATCTTTTGGGATTTGTGCCGTGTGTGGTGGCGTTATCTGATATTTACCACTTAACATAGCTTCCGCCATACGAATACGGGTGGATTCTTCCGTGAGTTTGATAAGCTCACTCTTCCGAATATCCTTCAGAACGCCTTTCTCAATTGCTTTTGTCCATCTATCAATGTCGAAGAACATTGTAAGAATCTTATCTTTCATTTTATATCTCCTTTCTTTTTGAGTTGTTCCTTATATCTCCTGTGCTCACGAATTGTTGCTGCCCATTCTGCTTTTGTAGGTTTGTATCGCCCTTCTGCTTTACGTTGTTTTAAACTCTCTTTATTTTTCAAATATTTGTCTGGGCAACAAATAAATTGAATAAGACGCTTGCTCACTCCAAATATTTTGGCCAATTTAGAGTAACTGATTAATTGCTTTTCTCTCAACCATTTTATATATTCTTTTTGGTCTGAAGTGAGCTTTATTCGTCTGTCATATTGGGTTCCAACGATACGAATCTTTTCTGATTTATATGGCATCGTTTTGAGGAAACATTAAATCATCGTGCAGGTTATTGGGACACCGTTCATCAAACCAATGCCAGACATCTAACTTTGATGTTCCGGTTAAGAAGTTAAGAAAGTCCTTTTCAATCTCGTCATCATTGTTGACCGGAATATCCCCAAACATTTCCCATAATTCTGAAAGAGTGCATAATTCTACATGCTCTTCACAAATATTACACCAGCAATCTTCTTCCTCAACTGAATCATTATATCTGATTTCATCTGTGTTTGGATTTACCCATGCTCTTTCTTCAACATTATTACTTCCACATTTTGGGCAATACAATGCGTCTAATGACTTTTTCTTTTCTGCCCCCTTCTTCTTGAAGGATATATCAAATTGTCGGAGATTTGAAAGTTCAGTAAGAACCATTTCTGTTACAAAAGCCTTCATTTTATATATTTGTTCATCAGAAGATGTGCTCCATATATTAGCCGCAGCTTGTACTGCATTTTGCATGGAAAAACAAATTTGAGTCCAGTCATCGTACTCTTTTTTATCTTCAAGGATTTCATGGATTAGTTTTTTGGCTTTCTCAATGTACTCTTGATGGAATGATTTTGATGTTTTCATATAATAACTTCACAATTAATTTACTTTATTATATCATTCTATTTCAGCAGCATTTGTTTCACGGTACAGCATATATTATTCCCATACGTAATTATTAAAACGATGCGCACTTCGCTTCTCTCACGGCTTTTAGTACGGCAATAACACTACCTTTGATGCGGCTGGAATAAATTGTTATTTCATTTTCACTGCCTCTCCATTCACTAAAGAATAGAAAGTATTCTCTTTGATTGACTTACCATCCACTTTGAATGCTTTGACTGAGATGATAGGATAAGTGTTCCCGTCCCATTCTCCACGTTCAGTAAGCACAATCCAGCATCCTAATGCTCCCCTTGCCTTGCAATCCTTTCCAGCAGCAAGGGCTATGCTTTCTTTGCCGGTAGCTGATGCAGTGCCTTGGTAGCCGGTAGCTGATGCAGCGCCACAGTTGCCAGTAGCTGATGCAGCGCCTTGGTTGCCGGTAACTGATGCAGCGCCTTGGTTGCCGGTAGCTGATGCAGCGCTATAGTGGCCGGTAGCTGATGCAGCGCCACAGTTGCCAGTAGCTGATGCAGCGCCACAGTTGCCAGTAGCTGATGCAGCGCCTTGGTAGCCGGTAGCTGATGCAGCGCCACAGTTGCCAGTAGCTGATGCAGCGCCTTGGTAGCCGGTAGCTGATGCAGCGCCTTGGTAGCCGGTAGCTGATGCAGCGCCTTGGTAGCCGGTAGCAATATTTTCCTTTATCCACTTACATTTGCTGAAAGTGAACTTGATTGCCGCATCAACAATACTTTTAATACTTAACTCTGCTCCTATGTGGATTTTTGAGCAAGCAATTTTGGTATCATCTGTATCAACATCCATATCCCCACTTCCCTCAACTTCATGGAACTTGTTCATACCAATGTTTGCAGGGGGATAATAGCCAAATACATCTAAGGGATGAAGACAGTAATGGAAACCATTACTACAAGCGCTTATATCACCTTGTTCTTCGTAATCTTTTCCCTCTTCATATTTAAAATCCCTGCAAGTCATATCAGGATTGAAGCCCTTGAACCCTTTTATTTTACTGAATTCTTCCGGGATAGTAACATTATCAGGAAGGTTTGCCCTGAGAACCATATATGCCATATAATTTGTATCAAACCCCGCTATTCCCGTCCCAATGGCAGTAAGAAGAAACTCTTTTTCAGGATGTTTGTTGGCAAAATTCCGTAAGTTACCCAAATAGGTTATCAATTCTTCTTCCGTGACTTTCTCCATATCTTTATCCAGCGTAGGAATAGCATAGGATTGCCCTTGTAATCCTTCGGCTTGTCCCATGATTGCACCGAATTTCTCAACTGCTAACCTGGCTGCTCCACCGGCATGGTTGCCGTTCATGTTGCTGCCAAACACGAATACCTGATTCTCTTTAAGTTCCTGAATATTTTCAGGAGTAAATTTCTTTTTCATATTTATATTGTTTTAATTGGTTTCATCATAGCTAATCAATATAAAAATCAACCTCATATGTCTTTGCAGGCAATCCAAACTGAGGATGTGTATTAAATTCGTTGCAGTCTTCCCAATGAATATCCATATAGTACCCTCCACCAATTACATTCTCCTGGAAGTCTTTGATTTGGGCAATGTCTTCATCTGTCAAGCCATATTCATCCGAATTTATCCCATATTCCAACGGACACAAGGCCCAGTCAGGAATATTATATGTTCCCTTTAAACGTGGCATAATTATATCTTGTATTTATATTTGAACTAAACTGCATTGTACACTCTTCCGTCTTCATAATACAGTCTGTCTTCATATTGGTTATTATGCAATGCTTCCCGGATTGCATCTTCATCATTGGCCCAATACTTATATTCTTCATGCCAGCATCTGAAAAAACTATCATAACATTGTTCTATTAAGTCTGTAAGCGAGAAATTATCTGGATAACTACACCAAGTTTTATAATATTTGATGATAGGTTCAAGTAAGTAGAAATCGTAACACAAGCCTGTTAGTGGACAATCATTACCTACAGATTTGATAATACGGCTTCGTCTGTATTTGTAAGTGTATTTTTCATTTATATATTTGCCTAAAAAATAATATTTGCCTTGTGTAATATATGGTATAATATTATTATCGACATATCGGAACAGCAACTTACCACACAAATTCTCTGCATAAATATCCTTATCACAATCAACAGGACATTCAAACATTAAACTGTCACTATATTTTAAATTAAAGTTATATCCACAATAACCAACCTCCCAACCACAAAGCATGGTATCTGTCAATTTCGTGAAAGCATCTAAAGACTTTACATAATCTGAACCGCAAACCTCCATACACTGATCCATTATATTCCAGCGTTCACGCTCAACAATTTCTTTTTGTACCTCTTCCGACAATTCATCAAAAGTATATAGTTGTAATGCTATTATTTTCATATTAGATGTATTACAATTCTTCTTGCTTAATGAAATATTTTATACCATGCCCACGTTGAGAATCACAGTTATAGTACTGGAAGTCTTTCACATGGTCATCAAACTCACGACCAATGGACGATAGCCCATCTTTATGGATTGGACAAGGCTTTTTCCACGCATTCGGTAGGCGCATCATGTCCTGAATCAGGTATATAGTTTTGCCTTCATTATATTTGACACGTGCTTTGGTTTTGTTGATCCGGATATAGGTTACTCCTTTTTCTTGGTATTCTTCGTGCATCATTTTTGATTACTTCTAAGGTCATTGATTTTCAAATTCAACATACAAAGTTTCGGATATTTCATTCTGAAAGTTATAAGAGATTCCCCATGTCCCAAAAGTTTCAAATAACCAATCAACAAGAAAGTTACGGTCATCGTTAGCCAGTTTGCTGTCTTCATTGTCATCCAGTCTGGCAATCATGGCATTTACAAGAGTCACATCGTATGTAACCTTTCCATAGATATGATAAGGATAGTCATAATCAATATTATTGAAATTACCACATAATCTATGGTCCGGCTTGTGCAGATATTCCTTCATATTTGAATTAAACCGCCAAGCCATTTCGTAGCTCTCTTCTTCCAGAAGCTCATCTGAAAAGCTCTCCATGATAAAAACTTTATTTTCATCATCAATCATGCTTTCACGCGCATCTTTAAGAACTTGGTAAAGGCGTGCTGCCATGTTATCAATATTTATATACCTCTTTTCTTCCATTTTACTACTTTATTTGAAGTTGGATATTATTACCATAAGAATACATCATTACAGAAGCCCCACAAGGAGCGTTTTTACCAGTATGAAAACATTTCACACCTATTTCACGAAGTTTTTGAAAGGCATCAAAAGACTGGTTTTCGTTTGGAAAATGTAATTCAATGGAATTGCTGACATCTACATGATGTACTTGCAAAGAGAGTGTGTGCTTGTTATTTGAAACTATAACATTCATGATTCCTCATCTATTTCTTGATAATATTGCTTATATCTTTCATGTGCTCTAAATGTTTCTGCAATGGTTTCAGAAAGGCAGGTGAACTTCAAAGGTGTTATTCTGGCAAAGTATACAATCCCATTAGTAGGGTAGCAGGTATTTGTCACTATCCTGTCCGGGTTGCCAAATAAGCCATGAACCTTGAAACGGTCATCGTCTCTTACTTGAAAATGCTTTGACAATGTTTTTAATGTTTCGTTGCCAGCCCTAACAGCTTCTTCCAAACTATCAAATATGCCTATAGTGATTATCTTTTTACATGATGTTGCCGGACAAATGCCAGATGGCCTGTCGTTGTAACGAAATTCAATTGTTAACAGCTCTTTTTGCATATTCCCTTTTTTATTTTTGTTTATGAATAGTTTTTGATGGTGTCCATAGTTGTCCACTTTTTAAAGATTAACTCGCTTTAACTTTAAAGAAAAGGCGCAACCAGAATCAACCTATTCTGATCGCGCCACCCTTCAAACATAAAACGTGTCGAATAACACACATGGAAACAACTAATTAAATGCAGCGCTCCGGGAATCGAACCCGGGTTTTCACCATAACGCTTTACTCATACTTACGATACTCTTTTACTTTTTCAATATCGTTCATATTACTCCACCAGTCCGAGAAATCATCGTATACCAAATCTTCATCCAATACATATTCCCCGTCCTCATCCCGATAGATATAATCATTCCTGTCTAAATTTGCAATGTCAATCATTTCATTTGCATTTAAAATACAGTTGAACCAATCTTCTGCATCTTGTACATCAGATTCAGTAACTCCAGCATCAAAGTATTCTTCGCTCTTGTAACCAAGCCAATTCGCAATAGTATCAAATTCAAACCAGAAAAAATCATTCACTTCAGTTTCAGTCCACCCATTTCCGGGGGTAATATCCTCCATCATGGATTCAATTTCATCCAGTTGTTCATCCGTACATTTTTCAGCCCGGTCCTTACCACCGCTCCAAAATTGAAAGTTCCGAAGTGGTATTTCTGATATTATAGTCATAAGCCATTTGTTTTTATAAGTTTCCTTGCAACCAGTCCCACTCGAAGCAAGTATTTGTACCAGATTCTTTCATCAGAAATATTATTCTGGGAAGCGACACTGTAGCCGCATTGGATATTCAACTCTCGCACGTCATAAGGAGAAACAAGCATGCCGCCATATTGCGCCAGGTTATAATCCGGTTCTTTGGGAAATGCTTTTATATATTGCCTAATAATCTGAAGGGCCTCTTGCTTGTCCGTCCCTTTAGACAATAGTTGAAGCTCAATAGTCTTCATAACAGCATTGAGCTTGGGATTAATCGAGTAGTTCATGTTGCATTTATTTATGTATGAATGTTCCAACGTTTTTCAGTCGCATTTGGAGACATAATAATTCCGCCGCAAATTTTATGTTCTCCATTTACCACCTCAGAAAATCCAAAACTGTTTTTGGCAAAATCGCCATATATTTCAATATGTTGGTCAACAGCATATCTATCCCATTTTTGTAGTCTTTTCAGGCAATCCTCAAAACTTGAATCTTGCAACTCCGAGGCAATATTCTTAACCTCTTTTACACGCTCCGATATTTCAGGGGACATTTTTAATTTTAATGGAGTATTTATAACAGCGTACTCTTCTGGATATTGAACGGAAAGTTGCTGTATCCGGCTTCCCCAAATATTATTGAATATTGAAATAATCTTATATTTGGATACTTTTTGAAGATGTGCTCCATCCCAATAAAAATACTTGTTGGTATTGCAATCGGGCCAATAGACAATATTCGATATGTTTGCGAGTGGTTCTTTCATAACAGCAAACCGAATGCTCTCTAATGAAAAAAGTTTTTCCATGCTTGGACCAATAAAGCATAGACTTGTTCCACCATCTCTCACCAACCAAAAGAATGGCTCATTTGTATTTTCAAGTTCTTTCAAATCATATTTCTCAAAATCAGATATGCAAAAGCGAGTATCATACAACTCTTTTCGCATTTGTTCTATAACTTCCGCTATCATACTTCCTCATGTTTTGTTTTCTACCTGCACCAACTTTCCGGTATATCCGCGATATTCAAGCAACGTCATAATCAGATTGTCCGGAACATCTCTCAGGCGCTTATAATTTTCCGTTAATATTTCAAGGAGATATTCTTCGTTTTGCCCCTGCAATAAATTGTCCAGCTCCCAGCCATGACTTGTGTACATAACTATACATTTATAACTTTGGAATAGCGCAGTTCTCCGGTATATCCACGCCTGCGCAACTCAGCAAACAGCATATTGTCTTCAAAATCGGACATCTTTAACGTAGCCTTTACACCTTGCTGGGTGACACCACCGGAAGAGTTCTCCCGCAATTTTTTGCGGCATGATTTACACTTGTTGTCATGCCCATCTTTAATGGATTTGTTTTTGCCAAATTCCGATAGCGGAAGTTCTTTTCCGCAAGCCTTACATTTCTTTGTTTCCATGCTCTTGAATTATTTGATATATTGTTCCAATTCGCGTTCATACGCCTGTTCTTCCGCCACTTCCTCTACTACAGAGTCCCCCTTGCTAACCCAGAAATCAGCAAGTACACCAATATCCGTACATTCCGGACGCTCCTCTATTATTCTTTCTCTGATTTCAACTGGGATAGAGTCAACTATATTGCAGACATATTCAAGCCTACATGCCCGGAATACCAGGCACACCACCACCAGTCCGAACGCTATCTTTAAATACCGTACCATTATCTTGTCTTTCTCCGGTCATACAATTCCAATGCACGCTTCACCAGCAAGTCCTGGTTATCTTCACTCAGATTTGCGAAAAATTCTTCGGCAGCACCAAACCCCTGGTGCTTTGAACTGTACTGGCACCATTTGTTCCAAAGATGCCGCCACCCGCAACCGGAACGGGCAAAAGCCGTTTCACATTCCTGTTCGCACCAACAGTTCCACATATAGTAGAAAAAGCTGGCTACATCATTCTTTTCCATCGTCTTTACGCTTAATGTATGTTTAAAAATATCATTGAAACACAAGAAATCAGAAGGCAACCTGCTACCGCAATTCTATAAAATTGGCTACCGATTGCAGTAGCCACCTTTATGTACTTTTTTCGCTTGTATACCACAATATGCCTTTTCATGCAACTACGCTTTAAATAAGTCATATATATTCTTTCTTCTTACAGTAACATTTTGTGATTTAGGCAAATAGAATGTCATATTTACACCAAAGGTTGAAATAATTTTTGCGCTTGTTCTTGGTATTCTTACTCGTTTCATATCTTATTGTTTTTAAGGGTTTATAATCAGATACAAAAATGGCACGCACCGTTATTTACTCCAGCACATGCCATGTTTACAAAATTCGTCCTTGATTAAATGTCAATCCTAAATTGTATAAATCTATTTATGTTTTTAGGCTCCATCTTGTCTATACGCTCTCCAGGAAAACTTATATATTTCCCTATATCATAATGACTGTTTGCCTTACCACCACGTTTGGGCGATGGGGTAGTCCGCCCTTCTTTAAACAGACGGCTAATCCGCTTTTCTTCATAAAGGTTTTGTTCGCTTTTGAGCATTTTCCTATATTCGACATTCTTTAAGCGTTTTGCCTTTTTCCGGTTTTTAGCACCGATTTGTTCTGGAGTGCGAAGCCACATATTACCGTCAGAGGTTACGACTACGCACGCTCCAAAATTCGCCACCATCTTACGTCTTTGATATGGTGTGTCAGGCATCACAAAACCAGTAGGAGAATAGATGTGTCCTAAACCATAAGCGCTAAATATTTTTTGCGCTTTAGTTATATCCATGTGTAAGTTATATGCAAAACGAACATACCAATCGCTGCCAAAGTCGCTACTATTGTTTACGCTTTGGCACAATAAATCTGCTAATTTGGGCATTTGAATAAAGTTTTTGATTTGTTGATGCTGAGGGAGTCGAACCCTCTTGCGCTTATACTTTCATACGTTCGCCATCCTTCACTTTCAGGGGGCTTAATGCGGTTACTGGCATCGTTACCACGCTTTCCGACACTTTCTCAGTGTAGCACCAAATAAAGTGCGGACACATCACTATCAACGATATGTCCGCACCAAATTACATATTATGCAGCCGCCTTTTCTTCTTTTACAGTTTTAGAAGATACTTTCTTTGTAGCCGCTTCCGCCGCCTTTTCTTCTTTTTCCGTACTATTAGCGGCAGCACCTAAAGCGGCATCCAAATTCTTTACATAGTCCATTTGCTCGATTGTCGCGGTTACAAACGCATTCAATGCGCTTACAACACTATCCTCAGACCAATCCAAGCCTTGTTCCACAACAAGTTTGTAAATAGGCATTCCCTTTGTGATACGGACCACATCGCGCAGCTTGTTCGTATCTTTTTCGCTGTCCCTTACAGACAACCCTGAACCCGGAATGATTTTGCCATCCTTGTCAGTAACCATCGCTACATGGCACGACAATGCCGGAATTAATTTGTTGCTCACACGTTTCTTACTTGTCTGTGCCGCTTCTGACGAGTTTAACCTTGTCGCTTCACGCATTGATACAAGCACGGCTTTCGTCAATGCACGGATAACCGAAAACTTGTCAGTGTTTCTAACCTTTGCGGTTATGTTATACATTACACCGTTTTCGTTTACGAGTACCAAACTACGAGCCATTAATTTTGCACCAGCTACTACATTACCGTTCACGAGTTCAAACGAAGTTTTTACAAAGTTTTCCATAATTTACAGTTTTGAAATTAGACAATTAGTTTATAAAATCGTAGTGGACCGCAAATTCGCTTTGCGCATAACGTACCATTACGTACGCTTTAGGTACAATGCACTCTACAAGTACACAGTACGCCCACTGAATTTTACAAACTTGTTGTAAAACTTGTTTAAATTCAGTGCTTTTGTTTGTAGGATTGAACGTACTAACTACATCACCAATTAAAACTAATTGACAAACAGTTATTTATACCACTTTTGCAATTTTATGGTACTTTCGCTTTTTGGTTTCCGTTTCTTATAACTGATACTATTGCTAAACAATTCGCTAAACCTGTATAATACAAGTTATTACGGCGAACTTTGCGGATAAAATTGCATAAACTATTTAATAGCTAAATAACAACTTATCTAACCATTAAATAAACTCATTTAGATAATTTACGCCCGTTTATCTACCTTTGTATCTGGATAACGTTTTCATTTAGCTATCAATTACTAACAACTTACTTGCAGATAGTTTTTTGCTTGCTTTTTACTTGCTTTTCGCTTACTCATTACATTTATACGACAAATGTATATTACTTTCGGCTTTTCGCTTTCAATTGTTCGCAAATACTTGTTTGCTTTCGTTTGCTTTCAGTAACTAAACTACTAACTATTATCCTAACTATTTGAAAATCTTGCTTTCAAATAGCCGTAAACAAATACATACTTTGATAGTTTCGCACTTTCACAGTTATAAAACCTACTTTCAACAAGTCAAAGAACACGCATTTAAAAACCTTTGTTTCTTTTCCTCCTTTTACAAACTGGAGGCGGTCTAAATGAACGGCTTTAGGTTTGCCGTTAACCTTTGCAATTATTGCTTAAAGTCCTGGATGTGGTAAGCTCTGTACTGTTATGTAGCGTATCAGATTAAACCACAATAACAAATATTGCTAAACTCAATACAGAGTAAACAGAACTTTAAAAAACACCGTCAAGTAGTGCTTGTCTTAACTTGACGATGCAAAGATATGCGTTTATTTTGAAGTACGCAAATAAATAAGCAATAAAATAGTATTTTAAGCGGGGATAGTTTATAAATAACTGATTATCAGCAATGTATAAATATGTATTTCTTTTCGTTTGTATAATATACTATAAATCAATATATTAACCACTTCAACACACGTATGTGTGCGCGTGGTTCTTAAAGTGACAAAGCGATATGCACACACATACACACGCGCGCACATAAGAAACTGCCTTATACCTGGACAAAAGAACGGGAACAATACATACAAAAAGAATACAAATTTGTAATGATTACAATTTATTGATACCTGGGGGTAATCTGCCCGAACGAACGAGATAAACGTATAATGTTTCACTTTTGCATGAAAGTGAAACATGTAATATGTTATAACTCAGTATGTTTGCCGTGAAAATACGAAAAAAAATAAGGCAGAGCACCCACGTTTTGGTGCGGATACCATATATATAATCCGTCCCATTTTTTCAATCTGATTTTCTTAAAAATATTTTACACAATCAAGAGCTGGCACTCTTCCAGAAATCACTATTCAATACAATATATTTGCTCCTTAAATTCTCATACCTCATCACTAATATATTGAATCTGGAGAGCGCTATTTTGCAACATCCATTATATTAACCCATTACATACCGTTTTAATGTATTTATAAGCCGTCCAAATCTAATATATCCAATCTCAGATTTATATAAAGATTCGATATATTAATTTCCGAAATTTTTTCCGACCCCCATTTTTCAGTCTCATTTTATGGCATTTAAAGCAATTTTTTATATACCGCTGAGGTTCATCAAAAAAATCATAGTATATTTGCCAACAAATGATTTTTAATCCAAAGTATGAAGACAAAAAAGCAGGTTGAACATTTTCTGAGAAAGAGAAAATATAGGTCAGAGATGGACTTTAAAGGGATAAGCTCATATTGTAGGGGAGAATTCAATATCAAGCTGCATGTTCCTTCCAGTTATTCAGATGATCCGGAGTCTCTTGATTACGCAACTTTTGCTGATTGGTTTGATAACGGTTTTGGCGCTGGAGATGCGGTAAAATGGGGGGAAACTGTGGGGCTAATTCAAGAGGGGAATGTACATACCGCTATAATGTGCCTCAGAATGGACGGAAACACGCCTATTTTTAATCAAATATCCGTTCCTGTGCAAGATATTACCCATGCTGATGAAAGTGTCTTAAATCGCCTCTATTCGATTCTTTCTGAAAACGGGAAGGAATTTGGAAATCCCTTTTTCCTAATAAGCGATAAATATATCCCCAAATCATGTGAATTGATAACCTTCCATAACCACAGTACGGGACAGGAAGGGTGCGGAGTGTTACGGCTTATAGACAAATCAACTGGAGATGTCGTTATGTACTGCTATGCTGTCAAAGGGGAACCGGTAAGATACAGCATGAACGAATATCTGGGGAAAGTAGATGATTTTTCATTTTCAGCTTTCAAGCCGGCAGATTATCAAAGAAAATTCCTGGAAGTGGAGTTGGCCAAGGTCGGAAAGACATGGAACCATTTCCTGAAGCGGATAGAGCCTTTAAACATGAAAGCTGAAAAAGGGGAGAGGTACTGGTATATTACCGACAAGATGAGCGTTGCTTCAGATACGGAAAAAGGAACCGTCACCAGTCATAAGCGCTATCTGGCAGGAAACTATTTCCGAAAAGAGGAAGATGCAGTCAGGATATTATCTGAGGAAATGGAAATCAGAAGAAATTTTTTGGCCGAGCCTGGAAGATAGAAGAAAGGGGGGCTGGAAGTTTCCCTTTCTCCCTTCCCCTTCTTTCTTCTTCCCCCTTAGAACCCCTATTATTAATTAACCCTATCCTATAATCCTTTCCCTGAACGAGCTTCGCTCGTTATGTATTTTTTAAATATAATTAAATCAATTAAGAGAGCGCCTTTGCCATTTTCCTGTTATAGACATCTTCCACATCGCTTGCTTGATTTGCCCGCACATTGTAGTTTATTATTTTTTCCACTGAGAGCTGCTGCGGATGTAACTTGACCATACTCTTCTGCGGAAGTTCTTTCCACAATGTCTTCAGTTCCTCTACCGGTATACCTGATTCCTGAGAAAAACGTTCCAGTAACTCTTCATACACCATTTTGGTTACTTCTGATGGGCGTGGCTGTTGCTTGTTTTCCCTTTCTTTCACAAACTCGATCATAAGCCATATCGCGTATTCGGCATCAGTCAGCATGCCAACGTCTTTTTGTCCCACTTCCACAAGTGACTCGATGAACATAAACCTGGAAAGCCTGTCCTCAGCTCCTTTGCGTTTTATTTTCCTGGAAGTGGGCAGGGGAGTGGTTATATCTTTTATCTTGCTGGGAGTGATGTAGCATACAATCTCTCCATTTTTCATTTCAAGCTCGAATCCAAAAATATTCTTCATGTCCTGCTCTGAAAGAGAGAAAGCCGGGTTGTCCGTTTTCAAATCATTCCAGGCACGATAAAGAATATCTTTGAAATATTCGGCTGGAATATAATTATCCGCTGAGTCTTCATCGTATTGCAAATATCCCCAAACTTGTCTTACTGCCATATCAAAATCCGTATCGGCAAAATCAGGATTTTCTAAAATAGTTTCAAAATTGGAATAAGAAATTTCTGGAAGAGACAAGTCACGAGAATTAAACCATTCAAGGATTTTTTTATTTGCCTCTTTATTTAACTCACTTCGTTCGTTATTGTTTTCTTTTTCTTTTTCTTTTTCTTTATTCTCTATATATATCTTATTCTGTTGTTCAATATGAGCGCACCCCTGCTCATATTGAGCGCACCCTCGTTCATATTGAGCGGACCCCTGCTCATATTGAACACACCCCTGCTCATATTGAGCGAGGTTAGGTTGTTTGTAATCTATATTTTCCGATAGTTTTTCTATACTCTCATCTTTTTCCTCATCTATTTGAGGGGGTCCGCTCATATTGAGCGAGGGTGTGTTCATATTGAGCGAGGGTGTGTTCATATTGAGCGAGGGTGTGTTCATATTGAGCGAAGTGTGTGGATATTGACGAACTACATCGTTCAATATATCCATAGGTATCGCAGAAATTGGACGTACCTCGCCATTTACGCACAAGCCTCGCAAATACACCCACCCTTTATCCGATATTTGCGAACTTATTTTATGTATAGCCTGTATCTCATCCCAATTTATAAAGAATGTGCATAGTGTCCCTTTGTTCTGAAAACAACCAATGAGATTGAGTTTCTTTAATGTTTCTATGGCACGCCGTATCGAACTGACAGAAGTTCCCATAACCTCCGCCAATTCTTTATTGGAGATAGTACATGTCGTCTTGTTCTCATTTGTATAACCTCTTCGTAGCAGATGGAACAAAACCATAAAACCGTCACTGGATGTCAGTGTGGCCATTGCGTATGGTATACATTTCCAGTGGTTGCTGAATTTATCAGAAAATGTACTCATTTGCTTGTTTCATCTTTTATGTAAAAACTAATAATCTTCCCTTTAACCATCTGTTTGGTGAGTCGAAAACCAATCTGTTTCGCAAACCGCCCTACACGTTGATTGTTGGCTTCATACGGAAACTTTTCCGCATAATACGCTTTCATTTCCCCTACAGACACTTTATTTTTGTTTTCTATTTTCATAATCTTTTGTTTTTTATTGGTTGTACATTAATTTATTATTTGTCATCATTTGAATGCGGCATATCATTTTGCTGACACAGATTGGGCTGATTCTGGTTGAGTAGTTCATCACATGTTTTTCTAAAAGGACAATCTTTACAAGCGGTATTTTGTGCTGCTATAATTGTTACGGCAACAATGAATATTGTGGCCAATATAATAATAAGCAATGTTGTAATCATTATTTAAAGTTTTGAGTCGTTAGTATAAAATCATATTTCAAAGGATCTTTTATATCCCATTGGCGATAGACATGAGTCAATTCCATGACCGCCTTCCAGCTTTCTTTGGGATAGGATATAAACCCTATCCGTTGTGCCTGTTGCGCAACATGGGGGGACATAATGGCATACAAATTTTCTGGTTTAATGAAATCAGTCTGCCATAATCCCAAATCTATCTCATCCTGGCGAACCATCCAGCGCAACAACATATTAATACGCATACAAGCAGAGTTTCTGTACGGACTACCAAGACGCGCTGGCTCATACAAATTACATAATGATATTAGTAAATCATCGAATGTAATAGAGTGCTTTTTGAGGTATTCTTTGACAGATGAATTCCTACTATAAAAACGCCTCAACAGATGACACACTTCCTTGAATGCCTTTCCAGTAAGTGTACGATAAATATTCAATTCGTCTGGAATGTCATAAAAATCACCAAATTTGATATAATAATACGGTTTCCACTCACATTGGCTCATCAATACATTAGCTGCATATATTATACTATTGGGTTGTCCCCACGAAACCATAGCTATAAGCATTGCACATATTTCAATATCAGCAATAGAACTATCTGGAACACGTTGTATCTTATGTAACATTTGAATGGGATCGTTTGATACAAACCATTTATAGTCAAAAGTCTCCCACATTTGATCCAATTCGTCTTTTAATAATGATTTCATAATCGTCATGTCTGATTAAATAATGGTTTTCAATTCATTTACGTTTATAAATGATGGGCATTTCTCACTGCCAATAATATGATTGGCCGGAACTTTATTAAAGGGACCGTCTCTTTCACATTCTAAATTATACCTAAGACAATGGTATCTATCCCAGCATCCTTTAGCATAACATGTATGAGGGTCATTGTGTAGTTTAGTGTATGTTATTAATGAAAGGAAGTTGGCTGTATCCTGCAACTCATTTCTGAAATATACAGGAATTTCTCCTTGACACCATACATTGTTGGACTTAATTAATGTTCCATCGTTTTCCCGGATATAAAACTCTTTTCCCTCTGTCCCCTTGATTACATTGTTGGGGCGTTTTACAAATGGGTGTACGATAAAATAATGTCCTCCGATTATTTCACGCCCAACGTCTGGATGCTTAATTTTGTCCATCCAATAGGCACACTTAGCACACACATTATCTCTACTCATAAAAAGAAGGGTCTCTCCAGGAGGGTCGTATTCAATAATATTTTCTTCTGCATGACAAAATTTGCAAGTAACGGTTATGGGCGGCACTATTGACAGTGCGTCCTTTTGGGTTGAAAACATGTTAGTTTGGTAAAATGGGTTATAAAACAGATATGAGCACAGAACGTGCAGATCAAAATGAAATATTAGAAGCGGATAGAATCAAATATGGAATTTATCTCGTCTTTCCTGATACAAATATAAACTTTGGTTATTTCAACGCTGGAGTGATTAAATATTCTATTCAATAATAACAGCGCTTCTGATTTGTTTTCACTCGTATCATAAACATATCTTCCAAAAGTTTTGCGAAAAGTATGTGTGGAAAAATTTTCTATATTCAATTTGTACTTGATTTTCCATTCTTTCATTATTCGATTCAAGTATTGTGGGGAAATAGAGGTGCCCGTAAATTTACTTTTAAATATTAGTTCATTAGGGTTAGGGCGCTTGAGCAACATGTACAATTCTTCTATCCTTGTCTGAATATTCAGGTTAAAGGGTATTTTTCTTACTTTGCCTGTTTTCTTTTCGGATTTGGTTAACGATCCTTTATGTAGTATGTCGGACCATGTTAGGGGTAATATATCTGACACCCGTAGTGCAGTACAGAATGCCAATCGGGCATATAGCTCCCACAAATATTGACGGTCTTTATGAAGAAGGTACAATAGCTTTTTGTAGTCCTCCATAGGAAGATAATCACTTTTTGTCAATTGATTTTTCTTTGCCATACTCATTTGATTTAATTAGTTGTTACAAAAGTATGGCATTGAATTTAATTATGCAAATTTAGAAGCGATTAATATCAATATAAATCAATATTAATCGCTAATAAACTGTAATACAATATATTTAAAATCCGATAAATTTAGAAAACTCTTCTATAGATAATATAGGAATTTCCAACAATTGAGCTTTTGAAATTTTGGAGGAAGTTGCCGACTTGTCTTTTACCACCAAATGCGTTGTCTTTTTAGATACACCGCTTACAATATTACCACCGTTCTGTTGGATAAACTCTTCCAAATCATTGTCTCTAAACCCCGACATACAAACAGACATATGGGCGCATATACCATTATGGTTTATAGTTTTCTGTACTGGAGGTAAAATGGGAATACCAGTTTGGGTCAAAAACTTGAAAAACGGAGAAACACCAAGATTGAATGACTGCATCGTTTTTGATAAGATATTAAATGCCTCTGTGTTAGGCGACGGACATACATACTGCCTTTGATAAAAAGCATTTCTGGTTTCAGCATCCATTTCATCAAGTATCTTTTGGGCCTTTATTTTTCCAATTCCAGTAAAACAATCGCTTGCCTGTATTAAAGTGACTAAATCAACCCCCTGCATGATTTTTCTGTTATTTTCCAGTATAGTGTTTGATATGTTGTCTCCAAAGCCTTCTATTTTTATCAAATCGTCAAAAGTGATATTTAAAATCTCTGATATAGAAGTAAACCCAGCATTAAAAATCTTGGATAATGTTTCTTCTCCCATATTTTCCGCACCACACGTTAAATAAAAGAATACTATTTTGGCCAACTGGATTCCCGGACAATTGGGGTTGGTGCAGCATAATTCGATTCGATTTTCATTCCAATTAGTTGGTTCCCCACAATGAGGACATTCCGCCATTTCATCCCATAACTTTTCTTGTTCTTCCTGTGTTGCCGGAGAAATAGTCGATAGAATTTTGGGAATCACCCCTCCAGAGCGGGTAACCAATATTTTAGCACCTTTTGCAATTTCATGGTCGTTGATCCATCCGGCATTATATCCTGTAGGGTTTTCCATATTACAATCTCCAGTATCAACCATTTCAATATTGACTACAGGTTTAAGAGCACCCGCCTTACTGACTTTCCAGGCAATATCCTTTACTGTCGTTTCAAAAGATTCTGTAAAATCAGGGTGTTTATAAGCTATGGCGTATAAAGGGTTTCCAGAAGTTTGGTGTCTGCCAATAACTTCCCATAAACGTAAATCATCAATATAAATTACAATACCGTCAATTGGGTATATTTTGCTCCACTCTTTGAATAAGTTCATCAGCAAGTCTTCGTTCAATTCATCCACAAAAGCGAAATGATAAAGGTGTTCTTGCTGATATATACTGCAAATTGTTTCTATCAAGCTGTAGAAGTTGTTATAATCATGTAAGGAACCATCATCTACTCCATATCTGAAGAAAGAAGCATGTTGGAGGTAATCGCATGGTTCATCTCTGTTTAAAAGTCCGGCCGCTGTATTACGCGGTGATTTAAAGATGTCTCCAGTGAATTTAGAACGCTTCCCGTTGAAAAAACGTTCCCAATCATCTCTACTGATAACGAATTCTCCAAATGTATAATGAAAATCACTTGTTGGATTATAACATTGAGCGGATGCTTGATAATGGCTGGTACAATCTTGTCCCTCATTTTCTATACCCCCACGAGAATACGCTTCTCCTGTCAATTCATTATGCAGTAACGAAAGCCCGTCGAATTTGGGCATACATACGACGCCGGTACTTCCTTTTAATCCTAAAGATTGGCACCACTTCTTTAGTTCGGATATGCTTTTCACTTTGTTGAGTGATTTCATGGGAATAGGTAGGGAACGTTTTCTATTACAAGAAACCGCTGCCGGCTCTATATGTTTAAACCAATCGTTGGTAGGATCTGTTCTTTTTAACTCATCAATCAGAGAATCGTATTCAGAATCAGATATTAAAGGCTCGCCGTTTCGGTAAGCCTCATTATAGTGTTTTATTTTATCTATTAATTTCATAATGCCGCTGTTTTAGTTTCTGCTTCCTTGAGCACGTTTTACAGATTTCCCCCAATTTTTCATAAGAGATTCGTATTGGGATTCAAATAATTTACATGTTAAATCATATAGCTCAGGAAGCATCTTTAGCTCTTTTTCTATGTAATCCATTTTAGAACCGCAATATAAGACATTGTTCATTCTGGTACTAACATTAACATGAAATTTTTTGTCAAACTCAGAATAAAGCAGGTAATAACCTTCTTTTATGCCGGCAAGACCACCCTTTCGTATTATTTGGGTTATACGTTGTCTCATGTCCGCAAGAGGTATTTCTTCGGTTAACCCCTCAATTACAGATTTCTTGTAATCGTTGGCCTCAATTAATGCCATGTTTTTCTGCTCCACCTCCACACGTTTTTGCCGCTCTTCTTTTAGTTGGATTGCCAGTTGGATTAAAAAATCTGGAGAGGTTAGGGCTTTTTGAAGTATGTCTTGCGTCATATATGCACCATACTTGTGAATGGATGGCAGCACTTCACCGTATACCCAGTCCTGAAAGTTCTCGGCTTCTGGTTTTCTTGATTGAAACACACACTTATATAAGTTGACTTCATTTATAAAAGTGGCTTTTGTATTTTGCAACTCATTGATTATCATGCCCTCATTCTCGTATAGGGCACGCAAATCAATTAATCTTACTCCATTGCTTTTTAGTCTCTTTTTTACCTGGCTTGGATTAGATAAACCTAAAGCCTTGCATACATCAGCCAGACAAAATAAAGGCTTGTTATTTTCATCTACAGCAACTCTTACTTGTCCAAATTGGGGGTTGCTGAAAATTTGGATGTTATTTTCGTTACTCATATCTTTTAGGGTATTGCTTTGTTTATAAATATCAAGAGGGTACTCTTCATAAGGTTGAAGCGTACCCTCAATTCTATTACTCTGTTCCTGTATGACCAAAACCTTGTGTCCCGCGCTCTGTAGCTTCCAAATCTTCTATTGAAGAAACTGGGTTCCATTCTGCCTGTTCATATTTAGAGATAACCATTTGGGCAACGCGTTCTCCATCATTGACAGTAAACGGTTCTGTTCCATGATTAATAAGTATGATTCCTATCTCTCCTCTATAGTCTGCGTCCACGCACCCTGGAGAATTGAGACAAGTAATACCCTTTTTAAGGGCCAGTCCGCTTCTCGGTTGAATTCTCGCTTCATAACCATACGGAAGCTGTATATGTAACCCTGTCGGAACCAACACTCTTTCTCCAGGATTTATGGTAACTGAAGAATCAATATTTGCTCTTAAATCCAATCCTGCTGATTGTTGGGTTGCGTATTGAGGCAACGGATGCTTTGATGTACTGTAAATTTTTATTTTCATACGTTATTATTTTTATTATATTTCCACTTTCTTCGGTTCATTGCCATTGTGGGATATATGGGACGTTCAACGCCACATAGCTTGTCATACTCATCCAATTTCAATGAACCTATATCTGATAATTCTATTTCAATATCACTGTCTATATATCTGAAATAATACATACCATTGGAAATCAATGTGCCCACGCAAGCCTTTGATATGTTACCAGGCTTCAAGCCACTGATTTTGGCTGCTTCGTTTACAGAAGACGCTACCAGTACCAATGTCTTTCTACAGTTGAATATTAATACAGCTTTGGGTTCACGAAAAATTTTCTCTGCCATCCCAAATTTGTTTTAGCAATTCTGGTGGCAGTCTTCTTTTAACTAATGAAATTAAGTGCGTGTCTGATACGACAACTCCGGTAATAAACATTTCATCTATCACTTCGTTGATGTATGCGCAGAACTGCGGGTCCACATAAGATAGGAACGGATAGCATAAACATCCGCTAATCAATTGATGCCCCTCTGTATTGATTGATACCAGTTTATCTAAAGGCAATTTGTAAGTCTCGGCAATAGCCTTTATCTGGAAATCAAACTTATAAAAGAAGTCTTCTATACTTAATTTGTTGTCGGGGTCTTTAAAATGTAGATAATATGTAGCATCAAAAACTCTGCTACCATCAAAATGAGTTCCAAAAAGGAGATTAGGGAATTCCGGGAGTGAGACTTCTGTACATTTTATATCAATTGTTTTCCCGGTTCCTTTTAAAAGGGTCATTACGGTATGATATTGTTTTTATGAACTTCGGGTGTAACCATAACCGATTGCGCCTTATCATATTTGACATTACGAATGGTGTATTCGCGAGTTTCACCCACCTGCTTTAAATATATTCGGATATTTTCTATAGCTTCGGCTGAAGAATATGCCGGTACATAAATAGTGCTGTTAGATGTTTTTGTCTTACCGGATTTCTCATCCGTATCGTAGAAAACAAGTGCAACTTGATACAAGCCGACTTCTGTATCTTCGCTTTCCTCAAAAAAATATGATATTAGCCCGCATATTAGTTCCGTATCTGTGACAAAAGTGTCGTTGTAAGCAACTTCTGCAATTTTAGTGCGGACAATTTCTATATCCACTTCTCCAAATTCATCTTTCCCTTCTGCTAACTTATAAGCTATTTGTTCTGCCTCGGTATAGCATGTAGCCATTACCAGGTCCTCAGATTTAATGGTAACAATGGCTCCTTGATCATTGGTGCCTTTGTATGCCATCTTAATACGAAAATAATTAAAACCTTTACTCATTTTAATAATGTATTATTGTTAGACATTAAATTATCGATGCAAATATATTTCTTTTTATCATATTGATTATTACAAAACATATATTTAACATATATTTTATATCTAAATATCTATAATATAGATTATTATATTTTATATATTATAACTCATTTATACTGATAGAAGAATAGAAATAGAAACCAACTAACAGTTCTCTATCTATTCTTTCAAAAAATCTTAGTATGAATATAGTTAGCACAGACACAACTTTTCGCGGCACTCCACTGGAGAGTATATTTAGGACCAGTAAAAAAACGATTCAAGAATATGTAAGAGAGATTGATCGCCATTGCAGATATAAATCTGTCCAATCTCAGGTAACACGGGGCGTTGTTTTGGATGACCGTGGCCCATTAATTGATTTATATGAAGCATGTGTACAACAAGATGCACATTTAAGTGCTGTATTGGAAACTGTAGAATCTCAAATTATAGGTGAGCGTTATATGTTAGCGCGACAGAATGAGCGTGGCAAGTATATAAAAGATGTAGAAGAAACCAAAAAGATACAAGGCTCTCAATTTACAAAGATAATCAAGGGAATTGTTGAGTCTAAATGGTATGGATACACCTTGCTCGAAATTATGCCTACGATAAACCCGTTAACAAATAAGTTGGCTGAAGTAAATATCATAGAAAGACGTAATGTGTTGCCTAATCAAAATAGGGTTGTTAAAAGGCAGGGGCAATGGACGCCGGGGTGGGATATAACCTCAAACCAATATTCCTGTAACTATATTCTTATTAATACAGGGACATTAGGGCTGTTTTCTGCAACTACCCCTTTGATATTGGCTAAGAAATTTACATTAGCTAACTATGTGAATTTCTCACACACATATGGCCAGCCTATCATTCACGGTAAGACAGAGTCTGAAAGCATTCAGGACCGACAAAGATTGGCTCAAAGTATAGCCAACGCTGCTCAAAATAAAATTGTTGTTACAGGCCTGAATGACGAAGTGGACATAAAGACTTTTACAATGTCTAATTCTGAGCATATTTATAGTAGCCTTATTGAGTTTGTAAACAAAGAAGTTGCCAATTTAATTGTCGGTTCTTCCTCAATGGCTGGAGAGACACAATCTTATGTGGGATCCACTAATGCGCACCAAGATATTTTTCGGGAACGGATTGAGGTTTACCGGGAATATATTGAAAATGTTATGAATGAAGAGATTCTTCCACGTCTGGTTGATATGGGATATATTAAATCTGGCTTGGAGTTTAAATACGCCAATCGGGTAGAGATGAGCAACAAAGATAAAATCAGTTTATATTCTTTTATAACAGATAAATATGAGGTATCGGCGGATGAAATTGAAAAAGAATTTGGCATTGTAGTGGGTAAACAGTTTAACGCTTTATCAGAAATGATTGGTGGCGGTAACAATATGACTGGCGCACACTCTAATGACAGACACATTATGACTGATGAAGAGTATTATAAAAGATACGGATACCAGCGTGGGGAAAAACCTAATCGGACCAGGAAGGTTGAAAATTTTTTGACGGAAGAGGAATAAAGGATAGCGGTTTCTCTTCCGTCACAGCGGAATCTGAGTCAACCACTGAAGATGAAGATAACGCTGAATATCTTGCTATCTATGCTGTCTTTCAAAAATTTTTACGTGATTACGGCAATGCGGATAACCGTTGGGATTTGCTGGAAGAAATGATGGAATTACGTTCTGAATTTGCATTTAACCATGCAATCAAGGGTTTTGGTATGGACTTTGAAAAGGCATTGGATTTACTTCGCAATCATAATGATGGGCTGACAAAAATGGAGAAAGAACAACGTAATGTGTTGGTAGCAGCTTTGGACAATCTCGTTGACTTTGCTGTAGCTGAAGAATTTCAAATGTTCGCCAACCTCCCCGACGACCTTGACATTGATGACGAAGAAGATATTAAAGAGGCTGAAAGTGTTTTTTATCGATACAATAATATATACTCATCTATAGAGAATGGAGACATTGAGTATGCTATGGGGGTTGCTGCTGGATGGGTCTCTTATAGCGAGAACACTGTGCTTACATATATGACCCAAGGGGATAATAGAGTACGCCCGTGGCATCTTGCATTAGAGGGAACCAGTTATCGAAAAGCTAATTTCCCAGCATGGCTAATTCCGCCTATTGAACATGGGTGTAGGTGCTTCTTGGTGGAAGAGGCTTCAAGCGTCCTTAACTGTACACAATTAACACAAGTAGTGGGACAAGTCAATGAGATGCCAGATTTTATCAACCCTGTATTTAAAGAAAGTGTTGCAAAGGGTGGGCGTATATTTAGCAGTGCTCATTCATATTTTAGTGTTCCGAAAAAGTATAAAAAGAAGTTACGCACCATTGCTAATAGAATAAAAGGAAAATGGTTGGAAAAACAATAACTCCTAAGCAATTAGCTCAACAGTGGCTAACCCTTCCTAATAGATTTGAAGTTAATGTGTTTAACTTTGAAACATTAATAGGTAACGCTGCAAAAAAAATATTTAAGGATTCTTTCTATCTCCGTAGATTTAATTCTGCTGGTACGTTTGCGTGGGAAAACAGAAGCGATCATAAGCCCCATCCCATATTAGAAGAAACTGGAACACTCAAGCACTCGATTGTGTGGGACCGTTTTCACTCCAGCAATAGCCGTGGAATTAAAATTTTTACAGACCCTGACATGTTCCGATTCAGTAAAAGGCAATATGGAAGAAATTTCTGTTATGCGGCTATACACAATGAAGGAGGACAAGTTGCCAAATCCGGCTCTCCAGCACATAACATTAAGAAAAGACAATTTATAGGTTACTCAACAACCGTAGCTGATAAAATTACATCTTATAGCATTCGTATTTTTGATGGCTTTCCAAAATGATAGTAGAAAAACATAAATTAAATACACAAGACAATTTAACGGACACGATAGAGAAAAGCCCTACCGCACTCGTTGATAAAGACAATACAACATTAGAAGAAGTGGAAAACAATCCGCTGGAAGATGTGTATATGGCTGTTAGACGGGTGTTGGAATCTCTTCACACCAACCCTGATGATGAAAGTTCCCCCAAACTGTTTCGGACAGTAAAGATAGATAACGGACAGTTTGAACGTATTGTCCGCACACGTGGCAACACAGAATACGGTATAGCTTTTCCTGCGGCATTTATCCGATTTGTAAATGTACGTTATTTGGTGGCCCAGCAACGAATAGGAGAGGGACGCGCCACCATGCGTATTAGATTCGTACTTAATGATTTAAATAATGGGGATGATGTTGTAGAAACACATGGATTTCGGGTTTTTCAACAGATTAATGATGCTATTCAGGACGCAAAAGATTATGAGGCAGCGTTAAACGAACGATGCAACCTTACTTATTTTGATATGCCAGAATCTTTGGATCATGGGGTACAACCGTATTGGATTGATTATGAAATATGGTTTAGAACATCCTCTTCATTCCAGTACCGGAAATGGGTGGATAGATACTTGGTCATGCCACCGTTCACAAACCATTCAGACGCACCGGAACACGATACAGATGCGCATGGGGATCATGATAAGCCTAAAATTGAAGAGGTTGCAAAATTTGAGCCTCCTGTAAATACTCTACCGGAAGATAACGTTTAAAAAGCGAATTCAAATATCGTCGGAACAGAGGCGAATGCTTGCTCTCTTTTACAGAAAACATACTGTTTCTCAATTATATATCAATCGTCGAAAGGTTCATTAATCACTTTCTTAAAAGATGTGTTTTAGAGGATTCACAACCATTAGATAGGCAGACATCTATTCTTGTGAAAAAGCTCAAATGAAAACAGATGAATTAAAATATGTAGTTGGGGAAGCGCAAGAGGCAAAGCCAGTATATATGCGTTTCTACGGCCGTATCAATGAAGAAAGCACCCGTCAATTCAACGATGAGTTCTTATGGGTTCAGGACTATGTGAAGCCTTCTAAAATTGTGATTAGCATCAATAGCGAAGGCGGGAGCGTATTGTATGGAATGGGAACCTTCTCTATTATACAACAATGTCCCATTGAGGTTGAAACTATTATTGAAGGAATGGCTGCATCAATGGCTTCTGTATTATGGGCCGCCGGCACCCGTTCTTACATGCGCGATTATTCAATTTTAATGATTCACAATCCATTTGTACGCGAAGAAAACGCCTCCCCTGACAGCGAACAAATCGTAAAGGCTTTTCAAAAGCAGATCGAAACTGTCTACCATAAGCGATTTGGTCTGACGAAAGAAAAGATACGGGAGATTATGGACGGCAAAGAGGGGTGTGACGGTACTTACTTCGATGCGAGATCTGCCGTGAGCGCTGGAATATTGCCGGCGGACCACGTCCTAAAAACATCAAAACAGGTTTGCACTAAAGTTAAAAATCAAATTGAAGGAGTTGTGGAAGCAGGCGCTCTGCAAAAAATAATGGCTTCTATTAATGCAGAATTGGAAGATTTTAAACCACTTGACGTTTCCGACTCTATTCCTAATCAAAATCAAATAAACAATTCAAATTCAAAAGAAACGATGGACAAAGAACAGGAATTCGCATTTGGTTCTGTATGTGCCCAGCTCGGTTTGGAGAAAGACTCTGAAGTTTCAACTGTCATTACTCGCATTGACGCATTGAAGAATGCAGAAAAGAAAGCAAGAGAAATTCAGGCTTCATACGATTCTCTGAAAATTCAAAAAGAAGGGGTGGATGCGCAACTTACCAATGTTCAAAATGAATTGACAACGGTTAAAGAAGAGTTGCAAAATTACAAAGATGCTGAAGAAGCGCAACATAAAGCGGATATTGAGCAGTTTGTAGAAAATGCAATTTCTGAGGGTAAAATTAGCCCCGATGCAAAATCTAAATGGGTAGAAATGGCAGCAAACAATTTTGAGATGGTACAAGAGACCTTGAACTCCATCCCCAAACGTGATAAAATTTCTACTGAAATAGCAAATGATCCTGCCAATGTAGAAAATGCAAAAAATCAAATTACTGAGGCAGAAAAGAAAATGGCTAAGGCTGTTGAAGCTGTAGTCGGACCTGATTTCAAATTTGGAACACTTGATTAAACACAAACAATATAAAACATGGCAAGTTCTGTAAATTTTGCGCAAAACACTTATTCCGGTGAGGTCCTTGAAGATTTACTGACCTATACAGCGCAAGGCAACGACACATACAAGGAAGGTTTGATTCATATCAAATCAGGCATTCAGTTTAAATACACCATCCCATCAGTTCAATTGGGTAAGGTGATCCAGGACAATGTTCCAACGCCTACTTCTACTCATGGAGCGGGAGCAGGGACTACAGGCGGGTTGAACCAATACACTTTCACAGAACGTTATTTGGAACCGCAGGAGTTCATGGTATATCTCGAATTTAATCCGAGAGATTATGAAAAGTATTATCGGTTTGCACAGCCGGATGGAAACCTGGTATTCCGCGAACTGGACCCGAAAGTACAGGCAAAAATGCTCCGTCTTTTGATGGACAGAAAGAACGAGTATATCGGTGAATCTATTTGGTGTTCTGCAAAAGGTGGAAAAGAAGCGGCTAAAATCACAGCTCCAAGCGGTTGTACAGAAATAGGCGGCGAGAATGCGGGCGGACCGATGAAATATTTTGACGGTGCTATCAAACGTATTTTGGCAAACACTTCGTCCAAAGCATCAGAAACTGAAAAGGCTGGTGGACAAGTAGTTATTGCTGGTAACACAGAATTGACTACTGGCGCCAATGTAGAAGCTGCTTTCAACGCAATGTGGAAGAAATGCCCGAAACAAATCCGTAAGAAAGCAGGGTTGGTATTTGTGTGTGGCTGGGATATTTGGGACCTGTACGATCAATATCTGAGCGACAAGCAAGTGAAATACTCTGATAACACCAAGGTTAACGAATACCGTTTCAAAGGCAAACGTATTGTACCCATTGTAGGTATTCCGGAACATACCATCTTGCTCGGAGAGTTTACTACCGGTATGGAGTCTAACTTATGGATGGGTGTTGACTATGCCAATGACGCCGAAGTAGTAAAGGTTGAGCGTTTGCAGGCCAACAGTGAGTTCTATTTCTTCCAGATGCGTATGAAAATGGATGTAAACATTGTTCGCCCGGCTGAAATTGTAGCCTGGACTGCTTATAAGAATGCGGAATAACGAGTTGACTGATATTATATATGGTTTAATCACGAGGGAGTGGAGCTAAAACTCCATTCCCTTTTTTAATTTTTAGTTATGGCACGTAAAAAAAAGACCCAAGATCCGGAAGACGAAAACGTCCAAACACAGGAAACCACAAACACACCAGATATACCGGATACTTTAAACGAAACAACAGCAGGCGACAATGTAGAGGAACAAAGAGATATTGAAGGTGACAGCACAATGGTCACTGAAGAGCTGCCGGATGAAGGCACGGATATGGAAGAAATTCTCCCATCTACACCTGTCCCGGAACCAACAAGGCAGTTGTTGCAAAAGTTCCCTAATTACCAGGAACTGTACATTGATGCCAAAGGAGGGGTGTACACAAAAGACACTCAACCTAATTTGGTTACAGAAGCTATTCTTTATCAAAACCCGTATTACAAACAATAAAATTTACAAATATGGCATTAGGTGGCGTATTTATGAGTGATACCGATGGGAACATTGGAACAAACTCTACAACTTCAACTGAGAAGGTCACAGGGCTGCTGTTCGATATTTCCAAACAAGCTAAATTCTTTGAAGAAGGTGCAGGTTTGGCTGTAAAGGATAAATTGCAAGGCAATGTTATAGAAATCAATTCTATGGACGATTTGAAGGAATTGGGAATTGCTGCACCCTCTGATGATCCTAAAAATGATTTACTTTTTGGAGTGCCTTACTATCATATCAATCATTTCTTCAGCATACAGGGTGACAATGGACGTTTATTCATAATGTTCGCAAATTGTGGCGCTGATTGGAATGCTATTGACCAGATGCAACATGCCGCACACGGTATGATTAACCAACTTGGTGTGTGGACAGAGCAGTCTTTGTGGAAGCAAACTGACCCTGAAGCAGGAACATATAGTATTGATTTGGTTGCAGATTTACAATCAAAAGCCTCTTCTTTGGCGGACGAGAACGCTCCTTTATCAATCTTGTTAAACGCAAACTCTGCGGTTATCGCTACCAGTGATGAGCCTGTTAAGAAAGTCGAATTGGCAAAAATACCGACTTGTATAACAAATGCCCGTTTTGTTACAGTATTGCTCAGCCAAGGGTTAGATAAAGATGTGTCAGCAATGCAGCTTGCCAACCCAAATCTAACTCCTGTAGGAAATATTGGTGCTGCACTTGGATGTGTAGCTTTGGCAAGCGTGCAAGAGTCATTTGCGTGGGTTAACAAATTTAATCTGATTGGGTATTTCCCTGACATTGAAATGGGATTTGGCGATGTTGCATTGAATGATGGCCAGCAATTGACCAGCACTTTAAAGTATTCTTCTTTAAACAGAATGCAACTGGATACATTGGATGATAAGGGGTATATTTTCTTGTGCAAATATTCAGGATTAGAAAGTGGAATATATTTCTCAAAAGACCAGACATGCTCCAATGGAGATTACCGGACAGTTGCCAGAAATCGTACAATTCATAAGTCAAGACGCGCTGTACGCAATGCCTTGTTGCCTTATGTACACTCTCCATTAAAAGTTGATCCCGCTACCGGTTACTTATCTTCAGCCAAAATTACAATGTTTCAGAATATCGTTTCCGACATTCTCAACACAATGCAAACCAATGAGGAAATTTCCGGTTTTTCGGTGACAATTGACAAGAATCAGAATGTATTGAAGAACGATACACTGATTATTAAATATTCACTTGTTCCGGTAGGCGTTGCATCTCGTATTGAAGTAATAGAAGGTTTGGCACTAACCAATAAATAATAAACAAGATGGAAGCAATAATTAATAATGTAGCATATAGCTGGTCAATGATACGCATTTCCATACCAGCTTTGGATATTTCTGAAGACTCCACTATTATGCAAGGAGTATCTGAAATAAAATGGAATAAAGTTCGTAAAATCGAGAACAACTATGGAATTGGCGGTAATGCCATTAACCGTGGTTTTGGTAATAAGACTTGCACTGCATCTATCACAATGGACTACAACACGGTTTCACAACTGAGAGCGCTGGCTGGTTCTCTGATGGATTTAGGCGAGTTTGATTTGATTATCTCGTTTACCAATGCGTATGCAGGAGCTGATTGGACGGCTGAAACCGTTACTTTAAAGGGATGTATCTTCAATGAAGATGGTATGGAAAGCAAGCAAGACGATACAAATATTGAGAAAGAGTACAACCTGAATCCTTTTGATATTATTACAGGAGAAGGTACAAGTTCTTGGCTGTAATTTGGGTATGGTGCATATTGTACAAAGGTGGGTTGTCCAACAGCCCACCTTTTTGCATAATGTTAAAAACAGAAGGAAAAAACATAAGGTTGTGTAAATATGAGATTTATTCCTATTTTGTGTGCCACAATATCATATAATCGAAAAAAAGAATGAAGACAACAAATGTTATTAGGATCCCAAATCCTTCCGAAGAGTTGACATCTGTTATTGAAAATACCCAGCAACAGAAAAAAGAGCGCATGAAACAATTGCGAGAAAAAATTAAAAAAATGTTGGAATGATTTTATGAAAAGTATAGAAACTATTTTCTTAGATAATCAGGGCAACCATTAATTGATTGTCCTTTATTATCCGTTTTAGAGTGCATAATTGGCGATTAAGCCCAACATGCACTCTTTGGTTTTAATATATAAAGGTGTTTTATAGTCCAAATATTGATAGATGTTCTGGCGTTTCTTTAGGACTTTCTTTAACCGTACCAATAATCAATTCCACATCTTCCAGTTCTATAAATCCCAAATATTTCCAAGTATTGAATTTTTCTATTTCCGCACATTTCAATTTTGAACAATCTACAAAAGAGTCATATTCGAGGAAAGAATATTTAGAGCATTTAATTGGCATTTGCCAATCTTTGACCACTTGTGGTACATTCTGGTTTATGTTGGAGTTTATAATAACACCGCCATATACATTTCCATCACAATCAAAACCAAGCACAATAAAGAATTTATGGCGTGAGTTATCACCTTTCTTTGGTACGATTCCATTTTGTTGATTCATTTTTATACGATAGACATCCCCAACTTTAATTGTTTTTCGGGCAATATCTTGTATGGAATCATCTTCTAAAAGTTCTGAGAGGATTGTCATGCTAACGCTTGTTCTAATTCAATTTGTTCTCTTATATATTCCAGTGTCGCTTCATCAGCTCCAGATACTTTCGCCATGCTTATAGGAGAAATAACATTTGAACCATTTAAGTGATGGTATGCTTCGTACCAAGCATCATCATGTGATTTTTCTTTGAGTTGACCAAAAGTTAGATGCGCATTTTCATTAATAGAAGCATCCAAAGCCTCAATTTCTGATTTTGAAATATAATTCATATCAGCCTCACATTTAGGTAATAATACGTTAGGCGCATCTTTACCTGCAAAAAGAACATTGTCTGAGAACAACTCTAACAAGTCTGTATTAGGGATATTGTATCCTTTGACAACATCATACAATAGCGTTGGTACAGGACCGTAGTCAAGAGCATAGAAAGTATCAGATATGATTTTCTCTCCCCATTTAGCTAAATGTTTTAATTCGGCAAAATACAAAATCTTGAACAAGTGGTAATAGTCAATACCTCCTGTTTTCTGTAGCACATATAATGCTATTTGAATCAACTTTTTCTGTTCGTATTTTCTCATCAGTAAATCAAATGATTTCACAAAAGTATTGAGATTTATCTAAATAACAAAATATCAGCATTTAAAAATAAAAAATCATCAATCAGGCAACCATCTTTTTTCTTTTGTTCTATTCATAGATAAAAGACACTAAATATTTAATCAATAGAAATTATGGAAAATCAAAACGACGATTTCCTCATGCCTGAGAAAATTCAGACTGAGATTGAAAAGAAAGTAAAAGAGCTGAAAGATTCGGACCCCAAACTGAAACGTGTATTCCCGATTTTGGTAGAGGGAGATGAAGATGAAGGCGAAAAGCCATACTATATCGGCTACTTTAAGCAGCCACCCTTCCCGGCGTTCAGCAAGTATCTGTCCCTTTCCCAGAAAGACCAAGCCGGTGCCATGCGAGAATTGGCAAAAGACTGTTTCATAGACGGTGACAAGGAATTGATAAAAGACGATTCGCTGTTTATCTACGGTCTTATGCCTCATTTGGCTAAAATTATCGAGATGCGCAAAGGAAGACTCGTAAATTTATCAAATGCTGGGAAGTAAGGGACGATCAGTTTATCCGTCACAGACAGATATTCATACGGCATTATTTTCCCAGCGTAAATATAGATGAATTAGACGATGAAGAGTTTGCGATACTGTCGGAAGAAGCCGCATGGCTTCATAGCAAAATGCTTATAACTCAACAGGCAAACGCGCTTGGTATGCTTGCATAAAGCGTCTCGTTACCCATCTTTTACCAAAGCCCCTTATTCACAATTGGATAAGGGGCTTTTTCAATCTTTCAAGGTATCAAATCGCTATTCTTTAGAAAACATAAAAAGATGGCAGAGAATTATATCGTTAATTATCAGATAAACGTGAACTCCAACCCAGCATTGGAGTCTATACGTAAGTTTCAGCAAGCCACGGCTGAAATGGAAGCGTTGACAAAACGCTTTGATGTTATTGCAAAAAGCATTGGCAAAGTCAACTCTGCATTGGCTTCTATCAATACAAAACCAATTGATATAAAAATTAATACCAGCGCAGCAGAGCAAGGCCTCAAACGTATATTGGGACACCTGGAGGCAATCAAGAAACAATCAAAAGCTGTATTGGGTGGGGCGGCAAGTAAGCCTTTGTATTCATTTTCGGATATAAAGAAGCTTCACAACACTATCAATTCAATAAACGGTACTTTAATACAGCCAAAGGCTAATACGGATAACGCCATAAAAAGTCTCGACAAATTATTGGCGAAAATTAATGAGATTAAATCAAATAGCAGGATTACCATAACAGCAAGCGCTGCCGGAGCCTCCAAAGCAGCTTCCAGCAATGCCTCCAAAGCAGGTATCCCAGTTGTACGCATGGCAAGGGAAACAGGAGCTGGACACAGTACCTACTTATACCCGTCTACCCGACAGGTATTGGGGCCAACATATGCTAATACGGGAACAAATGTTGCTGGAGAAATGATTAAGGGCATGGGGGTTGCCTATGGACTCAGCTCTTTAATGTCGGGGGTAACTTCTGTTTTTAGGGATGCTTCTGCCTATGATAACATAACTCAAACCACTAAAAACATCCTTCAGGCTCACGATAAAAATATAGGTTTCGAGGCCCGATTTGACGAAATGAACCAACTCATGCGCCAGGTTGGTGTGGAAACCAAATATACGGCCCCGCAAGTTGCTGAAGCCGGTAAATTCTTGGCTATGGCGGGTTTTGATGTTGAGCAGATAAAACAAGCCGTTCGCCCTATATCAGATATTGCACTTGTTGGTGATACAGATTTGGGAGAGACAGCGGATGTCGTAACCAACATTATGACCGCTTATGAAATCCCCGCAAAGCAAATGGATAACACAGCCGATATTCTTACAATGACATTCACAAAAACAAACACAACATTGTTGGAGTTGGCAGAATCATTTAAGTATGCTGGTACGGTAGCTCACCAATCAGGACTGGATTTTGAAACAGCATCTGCTGCATTAGGTGTATTGGGCGATGCCGGTTTGAAAGGTTCTCATGCAGGTACAACATTGCGTATGATGTTGTTAAATATGATGAACCCTACAAAAAGGGGACAAGAAGCGTGGGATTTATTAGGTATTAGTACCAAAGACAAGAACGGCAACCTGAGGAATTTTACTGATATTTTGAGCGAATTGCATGAGAAGCAGCAAAGTATATCTTCCGGTGATTTTACAACATTAATCAACGAAATGTTCAGAGTTACCGCAGCGCCGGGTGCGTTGGCATTGATAAATAATGTGGGAAAGGTGCAAGAAGTAACCGGACTCAACAAAAATTCAATGGGGCTTGCTTCAAATTTGGCTGATGAGAAGAAAAACACCATACAGGGTCTGTGGTATCAGATGACTTCCGCATTTACGGAAACTGGAATGCAGGGATTTGAACAGATGCAGGGAGCAATCCGTGATTTTCTCCAACGAATGATTGAGTTGATGAAATCCCCCAAATTTGCCACAGCATTGAAAAACGCAATGGACATGTTCTTGAAAATAGCCAATGTAATCGTTGACGTATTTAACAAGATTATGACCATGTGGAATTGGATACCAAATTGGGGCAGAACAGCATTGCAATGGTTTATAAAAATCCAAATGGTATCAGGTGTTGTTGCAGGAATCGGGCAGAGTATATTAAGTACTGTGTTGATGGTACGTGCAGTGTTTATGGGAGATTGGTTATCAAAATTCCTTTTAAAACCTCTTTTTACTGCTCTCGTCTATATGGTACGGATATATAATATAGAAAAGAGCCGTTATGGTTTAAACAAAGGAAAAGCTATTCTTAATACGTTAGGTGGTAGTTTGTTGTATGGTGGAGGTAAAATCAAGCAGTGGCTTGTTAGTGGAGAATCAATAGGTAATGTTGTTGCAAATAGTGGCGGTAAAACAATAAATAATCTTACCCAAATGGGTGGCGCAACACTATGGGGAATTATAAAAAAAATTACGCGTTTTTTATTAACCAAACCTATGGGCTGGGGTATGATGGTAGGAGCAGCTATCACTTATATAGGTTCTAAAATTGATGACGCATATAAAATAACAGAAGCCGCCCGTCAGGCCAATG